>JARFRT010000114.1 GCA_029287105.1 Akkermansiaceae bacterium
AAGTCCTGCAAATGCCATGATTCTTCCCGAAATGCGCTGAAGGTCGCATTATCAGCCAATGGATAAGCCTCGGTATCAAGGCCCTGCGTTGCCACCAGCATCTCGACAGGGAGATCCAACGGCAATGATTTGTCCTTGAGAATTTCCCCAGATTCAATCAACACGATATCAGAACCCATCATTGTACTTTGAAGACTGACAATAAGGCCTTCCACATCATGGCTCACCATGGCCAAGACGCTTATTTCCGGATTTTCCAACTCAAAGGCCGTCGCCGTAGCCATGACAGCAGGACCGAGATTGGTGGGGGTGCTCGCCCCGTTGGCGTGCGGCATAAAGCGCAGCATCATTAGGTTACAATGGCTGTTGAAAAAGGCGAGCAGGGTAAATCGTTCGTAGTTGAAAACGGAAATGGAACCATTCTCACTGGCTGCCGCGAACAGGGGTAAGGCGGCAATGGCACAGAGGGGTGCGCTGAGGGCACAGGTTCGAATCGGCAGGTTTTTATCACAACCAATCTCCCTGAAAACGCGCAGGGTTTCACTGCGCCTGCGCGATACGGCAACGGCAGTGGCAAATTCATTACCTGCAGCCGCTCCGGCGTAGGGAAACAATCTCCACGAGTGGGTTTCAACGGATACCGTCTTATCATCAAGCACCTCGCGGGGATCCTCCACCATCATCTGGCGTAAATGATTGATCTCGACAGGATTCTGATGTTCCGGCCCAAGGCTGGCGATCGATAGCTCGTCTGCCAGATACAGGATAACCCCTAGCGACTGAGCTTTTTTTGCCGTCTCGAGTTCCAGGGTTTTATTGATAAATTTTTCCAGCTCTTCCCGTTGTTCAAGTTGTCGGGAGCTGAGGCTTTGTATTTTTTCGCAAGAGTTCTGTGACTTCACATAAAGAAAACATTCGGCTGCGCCACTGTCCTTCAGATAACAGTGGATCTGCACATCCAATTCCAAGGCATCTTGATACCATGCCTGGTTCTTCATCCGGCTCGTTGTCTTTGCCACCTTTACGGTGCGGCAATACTGCTGGAAAATGTTTAATTCCGATGGATGGGTTTCTTCGTTCATCTGTCTGTTCGTTAACAATTATGTGCTTACCCATTGGCTTACACTTGTAGTGTCATTCTTTAGACACAGTGACTCTGTGTGACATCCGATGCCTCCTGGGCACCGTTTTTTCCGTTTGGATCAGGGATGGGCTGTTGCCGACTCACAAGGAGCCGGCAACAGCAAATACTTTCAGATGGAAACCATCCGATTGTTACAAGCTGATTACCAGCCGCCTACGTCAGCGGGGAAGTGATCCTGATTGCTACCTACGGCTGTTCCTGCAGCTCCGTTCGTTCCACATGTGCAAACAACGGTTCCGATAGCAGGATAGTTGGCAGACATGGCGTAAACACCGCCGTCGGCAGGGCAGTCAGGTGTGGTTTCGAGGTACTTACCTGCGCCGAAGATATCCGTCGCAGTGAGAAGATCACCAACGGCTTTGTTCGTCAGGTTCTGGTCAGCACGCACAGCCTGGTGGATGTTACGGATGTTCAGGATACAAGCGGCACGGTCAGCACCCTTCTTGTAGATGTTCGCTCCGATGAAGAGAACGGAGATCAGGGTAAGGAGAACGAGAATCACGACGGTGATTTCGATCAGGGTCATACCCGGCTTCAATTTAGTTGCAGTTTTTGTCAGTTTCATTGTTTTTTTTCTGTTGTGTTGTTGGTGTGGCAGATTGCCACGATTTGGGAACGATCGGATGTGCATCAAACATACTCGGTATCTTCTCTGTGCATTCTAGCGTTCTCAAAAGTTTCTCGGGAGATTTTACCCTCCTCATATAAGCTTCCTAATTTTTCATCCCACGCGATGTTTCCGGACCGCTTGATGGCGTCCTCCAGCGCCCGGGAACCCCTGTCATAGCCGCCGATCGCACTGGACACAGAGTCCTCGTTGTTCTGGAGGAATTCGTAGGTCAGTACGCGACCGTTGACGCCGCTCAACAAACCTTGCGAGTGAATGAAAATCAGGATTTCGCTCAGGCGGTTCAGTACGGCCGGGTGGTTTTCACGGGGATACATCTCAAGGATACGACCCATGGTTTTGACCGCCCCGGTGGTATGCAGCGTGGAAAGCACGAGGTGACCGGTCTGGGCGGCCTCCATGCATGTTTCCATCGCCTCACGGTCACGAATCTCACCCAGGAGAATCACGTGAGGTGCCTTACGCAGCACGTCCTTCAGACCCTGCCTGTAAGAGGCAAGGTCGCGCCCCACTTCCTGCTGGGTAACAATGCTCGGAGACATGCATTTGTGACCCGGCACGTTAGGGTCATCCATGTCAGCAGGGTATTGATACTCCACCGGGTCTTCCACGGTGACGATATGCTTAGGGTGGTTGCGCCTCAACCAATTGATAATCGCGGCGAGAGTCGTGGACTTGCCAGATCCTGTGGGCCCGGTCACCAGGCAGAGACCCGCCCGGCGTTGCACCGCGATACGAAGCATTTCCGCTGTATCCGGGTCAATCCCGAGAGCATCAAGCTCCGGAATGGTATCATTCAGGATACGGCAAGTGATGCCGAGGCCGCTGGCACTGAGGTGCACCTGAATACGAAGCCGGCCCGAAGTTTTTCCTGTAGCGACGACAAATATTCCGTTGCACGAGAAGTCATCGACATGTGTTTCCTGGAAACCGGCAATGCTTTCTTCTATTTTACGATCGCCCCTGTCTTCAGGGCTTTCCTGCTCACCAAAACCATGGCTTGCCGATTCGCGGTTCCGGAGAAGTTCCCGGTAAATTTCATAGACATCGTTGCCTGTCAGGAAGCCCAGGTAGTCAAGACATTCCATCCCGTGGTTCGTCTCGATATAAACGGGGCGATCCGAGCGCATTTGCACGTCCGATACCCCCATGGATTCACACACCTGGAAGATCACACCCAACAGGCCGGCACCCGTCATCCCCGGCTGGAACGCCAGCACCGGTGGTGCCTGCGGAGTCGCAGGTGGGGCGGCCTGTGAGGCTGCTTCTGTGGTTGGCGATATCATATAACTTAAATTGAGGCTTCTTGCTTTAGTTTCCCGCCATCTTTGTCGACATGACACGCTTCATGTAAACACCCTGGGCTTGACGGAGTTTGGTGAGATACTTGGCGCGTGTTTCCATTTCGGTCAGGCGTTTTTCTGACACGATGCGATCATGCCGAAGGGCGTCGTGGCGAAGCCGCACATACTCTCTGATACAAAAATCAAACTCGGCCAGACTCTCCTTGGCTTCGGGAACAGTGTATTGTTCATGGTAGTTGCCAATATGACAGATGACGTTGTAGGCAGCACTCGCAGCGGTCACCCAGGACGCGGGATCCGATCGATCTTTTTTGCAGAATTCCAGCGTGCGCATGGCAAGCTTCAAGGCTGCATCATCATCCGCATTGGACCTCCCGTAGGTGGTTGTGGCGATGAACAAATGGTAGTTCCCGTAATTGGTATAGTTCGAGGGATCCAATTCATACGCCAGCCTGAGTTTATCTTCGGTGACACCTTCAAGATACTTCTGGTGGACCGGTGACAACGCCTGACCATTGGTCTTTCGATGTGCGGCAGCAGCCATTTTCTTAATCTGTTGTTTGGCGCGTGTGCGGAAGGGATCATGCTTGCCTTCGACCACCGACTGTTGATTTTCATCGTGAGCATCACATCCGCAGTTTTCGCCGTGCTCGTTGTGATCGGCCTGACCATGATCATGGCCCGCGTGATCGTCACAGCCTTCAGCACAACCTGCATCGTGTTGATGCCCTTCTTTTTTCAAAATGGCCTCATCCTCGTGAGTCTTTCCCTTGTGCCAGTAGAAATCGATGGGGCCCTGCATCGCCAAGGCAAGGATCTTGCCATAAGGACTTCCCTTCATACATGCCACGTTAGGCTTGTAGGACAGTTGATCATCGGCATCAAACTTCTGTGCCATACCACCCCAAAGCCCCGCACCCAAAACGATTGTGCAGCAGATGGCTATTTTATGAGTGGTTGAATTCATCAATGATCAGGCGGCGGGTTTGGCGAGATAGCAGATGGTCGAGAACATCGAGAGAACAAGTTTGATCCCTACGAAATAGGCAACTAACTGGAAAAATTCCGAACCCACCATACTCCCGTGCCTGAACACGAGTCGGGGCGTGAGGTCAGCAAGGTGATAGTGTGGCGAAATGACATAGAGCCAGTCCAGAAGGGCGTTATCCTGCACGGTCGTCATCATCGCAAGATAACCAACGCCATACATTCCGTAGACGCTCATGCACAACGGGATCAGATAACCGATCGTGCCGCCAAACCGGCTACCTACCGCGGCAGCCATCATCACCAAGGGCATAATCACAAGAAGAAATAACGCGGCGTACTGCATGTTGGTCGCCACCCACATGTCGGCCTGCGCACTGTCGCCAGGCATCGCTCCGATCAGGCAAACTGCCACCGTGATGGCCACCAAAGGCAGCAGGAAGGTAAGGCACGCCAGCCAAATCTGTATCATTTGACTGACCCGGGAGACTCCTGCACTCAGGAAATAAGCACCCAGTCCGGAGCGCGCGGTATCATCGCCAAAGCGGGCGGCTTGGAAAAACACCCATGCGACGGCCACCACCCATAGGCAGATCCATGCCGCCTGCGCTCGGGCCGGCTCGATCATCGACGGGTTACTCTCGTAGGGCGTCAGGTAAGGAAGGATGATCGGCAACACAAGCACACACAAAAATGCGATCATCCAGACCTTGCGCTGGAGAATCGTAGCTAGTGTTAAACGGTAGAGTTGCATGATTAGTTAAGTTGCGTCTTCAGATCCCCCCATTGCTTCGGTGCATTCTCACCAAAGAGGTGGACAATTTTACCATCGCTGATCAGTACGGAGCTTTCCATTTCCATACTATCAAAATCCGGGTGACAGCTCACCAGGCGAAGCACGCCCTCTTGACGCTTGCTCCATAATTCCTGGAAAACCTCGCGAGCAAAGGCGTCGAGTCCGGTAAACGGTTCGTCGAGCAGCAAGATGTCCGAGCGGCCTTCCTGCACGGAAAACTCAGCCACCAACAAAGCCACCTTGCGCTTATTGCCGGTGGAAAGTTTCCCATAGGGCTTGTGCACATCGAGCTCAAGTCGGCCAGCCAACTCCATGGCTTGCTTGCAATCAGCCTTCTTAAGTAAACTTCTAAAAATAATCTGGGCGGGAAGCTCGCGATCAAACACCAAGTCTTCACTCAGCAACTGGCACCGGCCCTCACATGAGTAATCACCACCCAAGGGCTTCAACACACCGGCCAAGGTCCTCAGCAAAGTCGTCTTCCCGCGTCCGTTCCTAGCCAGCAAGTAGTGCGTGCCGCTGCGGAGCACAATATCCCCGTCAGCCTCAGCTAACCGTTCCTGGTAGCCAATGCTCAAACCGCCGGACAGACCGACACTCGGGTTTTTATCAGATGATTTCATGTAAGGTAGTAATGAAACTAACCAAGGTTTTATATTTATTAAAATATATTAGCAAGGAAAAAAGATTATCAATTGTACTTAAGTAATCTTGTAAAATAACAGGTCCTGTGAGTTCGCGCC
>JARFRT010000147.1 GCA_029287105.1 Akkermansiaceae bacterium
GGCCGCATTCACTGGCAGGGACGCATGTTCAATATGGACGGCCGAAGCTTCGCGATGAATTTCACCAAGTGACCCGGGCCAAGTGATCTGCCGCGTCTGACGGAAATGGTGATTTGGGCTACGGAACGGGTTGCGCGCGCCCGCTCACGCCATGCTGGCATGCAGCCCGCCTCGTCCGTCGGGCTGGGAAGACATTGTGCCTTGCCTCCGCTTTTTTCTGAGTCGGCTTGCCGGGCTCTGGTCCGGCGATAGCCGCACTTCCTCAATTCACAGGAATAATCCAGCGCGATGAAACCCCGCCACACGAGGCAAGCCTCGCCAAACCTCAAAGCGGAGGCAAGCCGTCCGCACTCCAAATCAGACCACGACAGACCCTGAGAAAGTTTTCACGATTTATCACCGGGCTTGGTTTAGCTGAGGATTTTGTGGATCACCTCGCCATGGACGTCGGTCAGGCGGAATGACCGACCCTGGAACCTGAACGTCAGCCGTTTGTGATCGACACCTAACAAATGAAGGATGGTGGCGTGAAAATCGTGCACGTGCATTCTGTCTTTCGAGACAATGTTGTAGGAATAGTCATCGGTTTCGCCAAAAACGGTGCCCCCCTTGATGCCGCCGCCGGCGAACCATGTTGGGAAACATCCCGGGTGGTGGTCGCGACCGTACTGGGTTTTGGTGAGTTTGCCCTGGGAGTAGGCGGTCCTGCCGAACTCGCCGCCCCAGATGACCAGGGTGTCATCAAGCAGGCCCCGCTGTTTCAAATCCATGACCAGGGCGGCGGATGCCTGGTCGACTTCCCGGCACTGCTTTTTCACGCCGCCCCCGCAGTTAGAGTGCTGATCCCAGCCCTGATGATAGAGTTGGATGAACTTGACGCCGCGCTCGGCGAGTCGGCGCGCCATCAGGCAGTTGTTGGCAAAGGTGCCCGGCTTTTTGGCATCGGCCCCGTAGAGATCGAACGTCGCCTTGCTTTCGTTACGGGTATCAACGGCCTCGGGGACGGAATCCTGCATCCGGTAGGCCATTTCATACTGCGCCAGGCGCGAAGCGATCTGCGGGTCAAACACGACTTGCTGATTGAGCTCTTCGAGTCGGCGCAATGCATCAAGCACCTTTCTCCGTGCCGTCTTGTCCATGTCTCCCGGGTTATTGAGAAACAGCACGGGATCGTTCTCGGGCCGGAACATGACGCCCTGGTATTCGGATGGCAGGAACCCGTTGCCCCAGAGTCGGGCGAAGAGGGGTTGCCCCCCCTTCCCCTTGGTGCGCATGACGACAAAGGGTGGCAGGTTCGGGTTGCCTGTGCCCAGGCCGTAATCGAGCCAGGAGCCGATCGATGGTCGGCCTGCGAGTTGCGAGCCGGTTTGCATGAATGTGTTCGCCGGACCGTGGTTGATGGCTTCGGTGAACATGGTTTTCACCAGCGCGATTTCGTCGACGATTTTCGCCGTATGCGGCAGCAGTTCACTGACGTCCATCCCGCACTCACCGTGTTGGCTGAACGTATACGGGCTGGCGGCGACCGGGAGCGACGATTGGTTGGCCGACATCCCGGTGAGCCGCTGGCCGCCGATGATCGACTCGGGAAGGTCCTGGCCGTGCCACTTTTCCATGACCGGTTTGTGGTCGAACGTCTCGAACTGGGAGGGGCCGCCGGCCATGTAGAGATAGATCACCCGCTTCGCCTTGGCGGGGAAATGAGTTGAGCCCAGAATGCCACCGGTAGGGTCGGCAGCGGCGGCCGATTGCAGGTTCAGCAGCTGGCCGGCACCGAGCGCTGCATTCATTTTGATAAATTTTCTTCGGTCCATCATCGCTTTATCGCATCATGTAGTAGGCATCGAGGTTCATGATGGTATTGACCATCACCGTCCATGCCGCCAACTCCGGTTTGTCCGGCGTGTTTGATTTTGTCTTCCCCATGGCCGTGAGTTTCCTGGCCACATCCGGGGATTTTTTGAAGTAGTCACGCTGGCTGGACAGCAAGCCGGTGAGTATACCGAGTTCTTTCGCCTCCGGCGCCCGACCGGTCAGCCTGAGAAATGCCTCGCGGATTTTTCCGGCGTCATCCAAGTTACCGGCCATCATCGCCGCAGCGAGGCTTCGGCAGCTTTCCACCACCTGCGGGCTGTTCATCAGCACAAGCGGCTGCAGTGGGGTTGATGTCTTTTCCCGCTTCACCGAACAGACCTGGCGGCGCGGCGCTCCGAAAATAAGCATCTCCGGTGACGGGTCGTTGCGTTTCCACATCGTGTATAAACTTCTGCGGTAGCGATCCCCCTGCGGGTCATACGGTGCCACGCTCGGCCCGCCCATGGTTTCCCCAAGCAATCCGGCGGCATGCAGTGCGTTGTCGCGCAGCATCTCCGCGCTCAAAAATGACGATGGCCCCCGCGCCAACCACTTGTTTTCCGGATCCGCGGCATACAACGCCTTACTCATGTTAGAGTCCTGCCGGAACGTGTGTGCCATGACGATCTGTTTGATCAACGCCCTGACATCCCATCCCGAGTCGATGAACGACCTCGACAGGTAATCGAGCAACTCCGGGTGCGACGGGTAATCCCCCTGGGAGCCGAAGTCATTGGTCGTGGTCACAAAGCCATTTCCAAAAATCATCTGCCAGTAGCGGTTGACTGCTACCCGTGCTGTTAGAGGGTGATCCGGGTGGGTCAGCCACTGCGCCAGCCCGAGCCGGTTGCGCGGGTAGTCGGGGCCAAATGGGAAAATGCTTTGGGGCGGGGCGGGCTCGAGCTCCTGATCAAAGTCCGGCGAACTGTAGACGCCTCGCTTCAGCAGGTAGGTTTTCCGGCGCGTCGCCATTTCTTTCATGATCATCATCTGCTGCCGACTGTTTTGATACGCGTTAAGTTCTTTACGTTTCGATAGAAGATCAGCGTAGGCATCCCGGTAGGCTTGCGACTCGCCGGCGAGATAGTAATCCAACAACTCCCGGCCATTGGCTGTGTCATTGGCCAGTGTGGCACCGGGGGAAAAATTCTCCCGAACCTCATGCTGGGTCAACCTGCGATCAAAAACCCGCAGGGTATCGATCCTGGACTTTTTAAACCCGTTGTCACGAAAACGCGCACCGGCTTTGAGGATCGTCGCGTGTTTCTTTGAATAGTTGATCTCCTTGGTCAGATGATCCTTCAGCACCTCGGTAGCGACGGGTTTCCCGTCGATATGGAGCCTAATCCCCGATGCCCGGGACGAGCCGTCATAGGTGACGGTAATCTGCTTCCAACGATTGAGCTCAAGCTTCTCCTTACTTTGGATCCTGATTTCATTGCCCGGATTGAAGTGGACCAGTGCCATGTTGATCCTGCCGTCGAGCATGAGCAATTCGTAGCCACGGCTGGCCGCATCGGTCCAGGCCCTGGACCGGTGCAATATGACGGCGCGCTTGTGGTGCACCGGCGAGTTCACCCAAACACTGAAAGAAAAATCACGGTGCCGCTCGAAGGGGCCCAATGCCCCGAACTCAAGCTCGCTGTCGCCATCGAGCAGCATCCCCTTTCCCGATTGCCCGTCCACAAGCGTCGAATACGTGGCGTTGTACTTGCCCGGCGACTTCGGAGTGATCAGGTTCGGAATCTTGCCTTTGCTTGCCTGATCAAAATCGAACTCGCCAACGAGTCCGTTGACCTCGACCTTGCCATCCCAGCGCTTCGACCACTGGTCGAAGGCGGCCTTTTCTAACAACCTAACTGCATTTACCCGCGCCCGGGCTTGACCGAGTTCCTGTTGCATCCCTGCTAACACCTTTTTTTCGTCAGCCGTCATCACCGGCATGGTCGGGCTCGGCACCGCCTTGGTGAAAAAGGAATAGAGCCCGGCCTCGTCAATGTTGTTAAAAAAGGCGAAGGTGCTGTAATAATCCTTCATCGAAATAGGGTCATACTTGTGGTCGTGGCACCGGGCGCACTCCATGGTCAGCCCCATCAATGCGGTGGCCACCGTCTGGGTACGATCCGCGACGTACTCCGTGCGGAACTCCTCGGGCACGCTGCCCCCCTCGTTTTTTTGCATGTGCAGGCGGTTGAATGCCGTGGCCAGCTTCATCTGGTCGTCACTGCCGTCCATCAAATCCCCGGCAAGCTGCTGCATGACAAACTGATCATACGGCAGGTTCTTTTGGAACGAGCGGAGCACCCAGTCGCGCCACGGCCAGACCGACCGTGCATTGTCGCGCTGGTAACCATAGGAATCGGCATAGCGGGAGAGGTCCATCCAATCGACGGCCAACCGCTCGGAGAATGCCTGTGATTTCAGCAAGTCATCGACCAGTTCCTCGTAAGCATTCGCACTCTGATTGGTTTTGAACCGGGCGATCTGAACGGGCGTCGGCCCCAGTCCGGTGAGTGACAAATAGAGCCGGCGGAGCAAGACGTCCGATTTTGCTTCGCCCGACGGCTTCAACCCCTCGTGGGCCAGAACCTTCTGCACAAAATGATCCAGCGCATTACGCCCTCCGTCGAATGACTTGGTGGGAACAGTCACCTTCTTGGGCAAGGCCTGGAATGCCCAGTGTTTTTCATATTCGGCTCCCTGCTCAATCCACCGGCGAACGGTCTCGACCTCCTTTCCCGTGAGCTTGGCGTGGCGCTCGGGTGGCGGCATGATTTTCTCCTCGTCCTCGGCCGTGATCCGCGCCCACAACAAGCTTTTCTTCAAATTGCCCGGAACAATCGCCGCCCCGTCACCGTCCCGGTCAGACGTCGCATGCGCAAGCGTGTGAAGCTGGAGCTTGCCTTTGATCTCGGCGGCGTCCGGACCGTGGCAAAAGTAACACTTCTCCGAGAGAATCGGCCGGACATCCTTGTTGAACCTGATTTTTTCTTCGGCCACAACGATGCTGGAGCATAACAAGATGGATAACAGGATGAGCTTCATGGACGGGCGGTCGGTTTCCCTTGGGCGGGCTATGATGGGCCTGGCGCGGTGGGATGAGTTTGCGCCAGTCGCGCAATATAGTCGACGGGCAGCTCACCTGTCAAACTCTTGAGAAATGATTTGTTCCGTTTCTTCCGCAAAACGGTCACCGCGTTATAAAACGCTCGTCGCCTCACCGGCTTTCAACTTGATCTCACGCGGTGATTTTTCACCGGGGATACGAACTTTGACGACCTGGTCGTGCTTGGTCGTCAAGGTGGCCCCGGTCAGCTTTCCATTTTTCCAGATCATGTCCACGATGACATCTCCCCGGGCACGCAGGCCTTTGACCGAGCCGTTGGGATAAACCTTGGGGAGTGCGGGCAACAGAGAGATTTCTCCGGCGTGACTCTGGAGGAACATCTCCGCCATGCCGGCGGGAATCCCCAGGTTGCCATCGATTTGGAATGGTGGATGGGTGGTCCAAAGGTTGTCCAAAGTGTTGTACGCCAGCAGGCCGGCAACACACCCGTGGGCACGCTCGGCATCACCAAGCCTCGACCAAAGGGCGGTGCGCCACGCCCAGGTCCAGGAACGGCGGCTGTCGCCAACCTCCCCGCGCTTGGTCAGCGAAACACGGGCGGCAGCAGCCAGTTTCGGCTGTCCGGTCATCGTAATCTGGTTCCCCGGATGGATGGCAAACAGGTGGCTGGTGTGACGGTGGTTGCCTTTTTCCAGCTCCTTCTCCTCCATCCACTCCATCAGCTGCCCCCAGCTTCCGATCTTCGGTCCGTAGAGTTTGGCCAGGGCGGTTTTCAGCCGCTTTTGCAATTCCGGGTCGGTGTCGAGCAACTCAGCCGCTTTCAGCGTGCTGGTGAACAGGTCCCACATCAACTGCTGGGCGTGGGCGGTGCCATCCTCGTGCGGGCCATGCTCGTGCGACCAGGCGTTGGGCACGACCAGGCTGCCGTCGGGCAATGCCTTCAGCCGGGGTAGCCAGAACAGGCTGACGTCGCGCATCCACGGCCAGGCGGATTTTTTGAGAAATTCCTTATCGAGGGAAAACTGGTAGCTTTCCCAGTAATGTTGGGACAGCCATGCGGTGCCCTCAATGTTCCAGTTCCAGCCGCAGCCGCCGTACGGGTTGATACTCATCCGGGTGACAAACCCCTGGGTGTCGGCACCGTATTGCGCCGCGGTATGCTTGCGGTAAACCGGGGCCCCGGCTGAGAGCATGGCAAAGAGCGGCTGGGAAAGCTCGGGTAGGTTGGTGGTCTCCGCCAGCCAGTAGTTCATCTGCAGGTTGATGTTCGAGTGGTAATCACTGAACCAGGCGGGCTTGTTGGAATTCGCCCAAAGCCCCTGCAGGTTGGCTGGCAGGGTGCCCTTGCGCGAACATGAGATCAGCAGGTAACGGCCGTAGTTGAACAGCATCGCCTCCAACTCCGGATCAAGGCATGCACGAGGCAGGTCCTTGGCGTGGTCACGGTAGTTTTGAATACGCTGGTTAATGGGCTTGGCTGAGATGTCGGTACTGGTTTTCCCCAGATCAAGCACCACCCGGTCATACAGGGCCGAGTAGTCACGCTGATGGGCGCTGATCAACTCACTCCATGACTTGGTTAGCGCCGCCTTCATCCGCGGCACCACCTTGCCGGCAGGATTCCCCTTCATCCACCCCTTGGTATGATCCATCACATAGTTGGTATCGGCCGCCAGAATGACAAGCACCTCATCCGCCGACTGGACACTGACGCGGTCGGCCAGGGTGGTCAGCTTGCCGCCGGTAGCTCGGACGCTCACCCGTGCCTCATACTGAAGCTTGTTAGGCAGTTGCCCACGCAGCTCGATCCCACCGGCTTCGTAGGTCACTTTCTCCAGACCGGAGTGTGTACC
>JARFRT010000171.1 GCA_029287105.1 Akkermansiaceae bacterium
GAGCGATAGCGACTGCCGACACCGCTTTGGATCCGGACGGAGAATGGGCTCGTCAGCCAAAGATCCCGCCGAGGTCAACCACGTGGGCGCGGGCGATACAGCCCCCGGGATCCTCGGGCCCCATGGAGTTCACCCGTCGCGATGCGACGGTTCAATCGGAGCGCCCCACCAACCGGCCCCATCCAAAGCGGTGTCTACGCTTCGCTGGCCACCGCACTGGTACATTTCCGGCAAGCAATACCAAGGTGGCGAGCGAGCCCTTTAGGGCAAAGCTCGCTCGCCACCTTGATTTGATTCCGGTCTCCCATTAGAGGCCTCACCTCGCCAAGAGCGAGGTGGGCCAAGCGGGAAGTTTACCGGTAAACCGGGTTTCACGCTATCCTGTCGCTTATGCCAATTCATTCCATTTATCAACGTCAATGTCCGCAAATGGCCTCCATTTTCGATGCCGCGGGGTCGCCAAAGAACGTTCTCATCGTCGCGCTGGACTACGCCAAGGACAAGCACCTGTGCCTGCTCTGCAACGGAGCTGGTGACGAGTTGCTCAAGCCCTTTCCCGTGCACAATGACCGTGCGGGTTTCGAGCACCTCCTTGAGCGCATCGAGACCACCTGCAGGCGCCGCTCCATCAAGGGTGGCAACGTGATCGTCGGAGGTGAAGACAATCCGGCCGATGCCGAGAACTTCCTCCATGCCCTGGACCAGCACAAAGCGGGGTTGCTCGTGGTGCGCGTCAACGCATGGAAAGCCAAGAAGCAACGCGAGAACACCCAGGCCTCCACCGACCGTCTTGATCTCTCCGGCATTGCCAAGACTCTCATCAACCGGGACGCCTACCTCGTCTTCGACCGGGAAGGACCGCATGCCGGCGAATACGCCGATCACGGGGCTCTCCGTGCGCTCTCCCGCACTCGCGACGCCCTGGTCAAGGTGCGCACATCGGTCTCCAACCGCATCCACAACGAGGTCAAGGTGCTCTTTGCTGGTTATCTCGACGCCAGCACTGACAACCCTCTGGGCCCCTTCTCTAGGGCCAGCCTCGCTCTGATGGAGAAGCCCGACTTCCACGCCGGG
This sequence comes from Akkermansiaceae bacterium, assembly GCA_029287105.1. Classification (GTDB taxonomy): domain Bacteria; phylum Verrucomicrobiota; class Verrucomicrobiia; order Verrucomicrobiales; family Akkermansiaceae; genus Oceaniferula. Next base: position 1,075 of record JARFRT010000171.1, read on the forward strand.
GCCTTCTCCCGCAAACGTCCCGCTCCATTGGCCAGGACCTTGGCGAAATTCGGCGTGCATGAACCAGCCCTGAAGGCCGAGACCCTCATCGCGCGGGCGCGAAAGGCCCTGCCTCCCCGTCCCGAAAGCGTGGAGTGCCGCCAGCAATGCCTGCAGCGCCTCGTGAGCACTTACCGGCATATCGAAACACTCTGCACCGAGCTTGAACTACTCAGTGCCGGGGTCCTTGCGCGCACCCCGGCCGCCGTGCTGAGCTCCATCAGCGGCATCGGCATTGTCACCGCCAGCGGCATCGGAGGGGAGCAGGGACATGTCGACCACCTCGGCCCGCTGCGCCACATGGCCAGCTACGCGGGCATCGTTCCCGCCATCGACCAGACCGGCGGGCCCGACAAGCCCGGGGTCGTCACCAGAGTCAAACGGCGATGCAACCGGCGCCTCAAGAAACACCTTGTTCATGCCGTCTTCCACATGGGCACCCGGATCGGCCCGCCCGAGTTCATCTGCTCCTATCAAATGCTTAAAGCCGCGGGTCAGCATGCCGACTTCGTCATGGCCCGACGCCTCCTGCACATGACCAAAGCCATGATGCGCAACCGCTACATCTACCTGCCGCCCGAGTTACGCGGCAGCAATCTCGCCGAGGGCGAACTGCTCCTCGACTACCTGCGGCAATCCTGGCCCAAGCTCCTCGCCAAGTGGCGTAGCGCCAAAGCAGTCCCCCAGGCGTTCGCCGAGGACGCACCCCTGGGCGTCTGGCGCCGAACCATCAAGGAACTCGCCGGCATCGAGCTGCCTCTCGACAACACGCCGCCCCACATGGTTGGAGACAAAACACTTTCCCGGGTCCCCGTTGCCACTGAATCCGTGGGATAAACTTGGGAAAAAACAACCAGCCGACACGGGCGAACCCGATCACATCGAGCTCTTCGTTTTGAGGGAGCCGGGGAGAATACACAGTTCAGGATGATTCACTCACCGCACCAGTGCGGCCAAGTGCCGACACTTATTTGGAGAACATCAGCCCGGACTGCCTCCTCTGCTCCCGCCAGCTCACGTAAGCCAAGGCGGGCGCACATGATTCAAGATATTTCGACCCCTTCGCTGCGACTCAACGCATCGGTAGTGAGGTCTCGTAAACCAGTGCATCAGTAGAGGCAGACCTCGGGCCATCACCTGAGCTGATTCTGCCCCGGCCCTTCTGAGCAAGACCTCCTTTTTCGGGTTCACCACGGCTTGTCAGCCACACTGCCGGTCTGCTTCAAAAAGCCGGCCCTGCAGTGCGCTTCCTCACGCCCAAAAATAGCCGGAATATAAAACTGAAAAAATCCATTGCCGCTACCTGATATTCTCCAAATCCCCGACTCCCGCCCAGCTCCTCTCGCGGAATCGGATCTTTCTGTCCCAAAAAACAGCACCAAAAATCCTCTGCGACCCTCGGCGCCCTCCGCGCCTCTGCGGTTCAATCTCCCTCGCCGAATCCGTTGGGTATTTGACCCCTCCCCCTACCCCCGACCAAACCCCTCGCGCAACTCGCTGATCGTCGTCGCCCGCAACGCCAGCGCCAGCACCCCATACACCGACATCCCCATTCCGATCAGCAAGGCCAGCGCCGCGATCTTCAGCCACTGCCCGCCGTCAAACCACGGCATCAATGCCTGCC
>JARFRT010000233.1 GCA_029287105.1 Akkermansiaceae bacterium
GCCGCGATGGCAGGAAGTTGAAAAATGACTATACTGATCAGCAGAAGCAGGCTTTTCATGGTGGCAGTTTACCCACTGCTGCCCGGCAACAAAGTACAAAGGTGGGAAGATTACTTCAGCCGGGACAATGCTGCGGCGAGATCTTCGAGGGGTGGACGCTGGTTGATGTCGTGGACATCGATATAGCGGATGATGCCTTGCCGGTCGATGACGATCAGGGCGCGTTCGGAGGTGCCGTCACTGCGCAGGATTCCGTAGCGCGAGGCTACTTTTCCGTGGGGCCAGAAATCGGAGAGCGCCTGAAAATCGAGCCCACCCATTTGTGTGGTCCATGCGTGGAGAGTGGGGATGTTGTCGGTGGTGATACCAAGTAGAACGGCATCGTGTCTCTTGAAGAGATCGAGTGAGATGTTATAGCCGGGCCATTGTTTTGAACAGACAGGGGTGTAGGCGGCCGGGACAAATGAGAGGACGACATTTTTGCGTCCACGGTAATGCGAGAGGGAAACTTTTTTCCCTGAGGTGGAGGGCAGGGTGAAGCCGGGTGCCTGATCGCCCACTTTGACGTGGAGCGTGCTGTCCACGGGTTTGAGTTTGCCTTGGCGATAGACGCTGGCGCGCAGATCAGGGATGTCAGTGGTCGTGTTTGTTGGGGCCTGTGTGGCGCATCCTGCAATGAATCCGGCGACCAGGCTGGTGGTTAAAATGGGAAAAAGTTTCATGGTATGGTAGTGTCAGGGGTTGATCTGCCGCAGGATTTCAGCGGATTTGTTACCCACACTGCGAGTGCGGTAAAATTCTGTCCATTGGCCGCCCTGCTTTTTGAGGGCAATAAGCAGCGGTGGGCGGAATTTTCCGAAACGACTGGATAAGGTACGAGTCTTATCGGGGAGGACGGGATAGGTGACGTTGTAACGTCTGCGGTACATCTCAGCCTCAAGCGGACTGTTGTTCCAGCCGATGGCGTAAAATTGAATTTTGGATCCGAGTTTTTGGCGCTGCACGGTGTTATGGAGTGCGGTGACGTATTTGGCGTCTTTTTGGCACTTGGGGCAGTACATATCGAAGAAATTGAGAACGACGACTTCGGCCTTGGAGTCAAGGTAGTCGGCGCGGGTGCCGGCGGGAGTCTGGCCGGGGGCGGTGCTTGGTGTGCAGGCGGAAAGGAGCCAGGCCACTGCTGCAATGGCCGCCAGTAAGAGGATGGGCGGGGTTGTTTTCATTCTGGTGAGGATCATATCAATGGGATGCGGTTGTCAGCGATGAAAAAATGGAAGGAGCGGGCACAGTGGCCCGCTCCTTAGGAACAACAACCCTACTAGAATCTCCACGTCATACCGACGTCGATGGTGTTTTCTGAGAGAGATGACTCAACGCTGGCTTGCCCGGGAGGGAATCCGAACGGTGCGCCGTTGGGGGTGGTTGACTTCATGCTGTTTTCAAACGCATGAACCCACGAGACGTTGAGCACGAGGTTTTCTTTGATTTGATAGCCAAAACCGAGGGCGGCATGGTGCTCAACAATGGCGGGAAACCCGACGATGCTGGCCATGTCATCACCGAAGTTGGTGTTACGCAGTGGGTTTTTGCCGTAGTTGTATCCAACCCGGACAAAGAGTTTGTCCTCGATCAGTTCATACTGTGCGCCCACACCGATGGTCCATTGATCATCCCATCCGAAGTCGCTGTAGCCTGCGGCATCACTCCAGTTGAGCCATTTTCCGTCGAGGGAAAGCGTGAGCCGGTTTTCCAGGCCGACCCATGCGATGCCGAGTCCCGCTTGTTGCGGTGATTCCAGGTCGAAGTCCTGGTGCGCACCTGTGGGCCCCATCGGTCCCATGACGGGCATGATGCCGTCGAAGGTGTTTTTCTGGGCGCTGGTGTAGCTGACGCCAAGGGTGACGCATTCGGAGATATTCCAAGTGGCGCCTAATTGGACTCCAAACGCCCAGTCAGTGGCGTCGTTCTTGCCGATCAGGGGGTGTGCCGAGCCGATTTCGAGGCTGGCGTAGTTCGCATGTGCGGACAAGCCAACCGAGATGTCGGGGGTGACCGAGTAGGCGATCGATGGAGCGATTTTCATGATCTGAAGCTCCGTGAAGTTGAAGGGGACGAAGCCCCCGATCGGTGCTTTCTCATAATCGACGCCGAGGCCGGAGATGCCATAGAGCGCGAATCCGGCGCGCCAGCGGTTTCCGTTGTCACCAATCGGCAGGGAGACCCCCAGCGCCGGGATGAAATAGAGGTCGCTGTCGCTCTTGCCCTTGAAGGTGCCCATGCCGGTGGCGGACAGTTTGGCATTTGTCCGTGGCATGAAGGTTGTCAGGGAGAAATCGAACTGTGGCGCGCCGCAGGATTCACTGAGGCACATGGCGGCCGGGTTGGAGAACACGGCGCTAACGGCGTCTTGCGGTGCGGCAAGTCCGGTGCCGCCCAGAGAGCGCGAAATCGGGCCGATGCCGATCATGTTAACTCCATTGGTGGCGGATACGTGGGAGCTGAGGCCCAGTCCCAGGGCGGTCAGGACGATGCCTGTAGTTTTTAGTTTCATAGTTTTATTGAGTTAAGAGAGAGTGTGGTGATGGTGCTGTTCTATCAGGTGAAGATAATCTGGGATCCGGCGGCCATTTCGTAGAAGTCACCCACGGTGAGAACTCCGTCCATTTGCGGGCAGAAGTCGTCATCCGTGAGGTGGAACATGTCGACGGTGGCCTTGCAGGCATACATTTTGCATCCTGCATCCGAGATCATTTCGATAAATTCGCCAACGGGCGGGATGTCGATTTTTTCCATCTCCTTGTTCATCATGTGAGTGGCGAACGCGGACATGCCGGGCAGTGCTCCCATCCAGGTGGGGAGCGGGAATCCCTTGGCATCGGGGACGCGCATGGCCGGGTTGCCGACCGTGGCAATCTTGATGCTGTTCATGTACTTGGTCAGCACTCCGTAGAGGCCGAAGAAGGTGAAGAAGATGTTGGCTTCGATGCCTTCCATGCGGGCGCCGTTGGCCATGATGAGTCCCGGGTAAATCCCTTCGAGGGATCCGCGCGAGATGATGATGGATACTTTTTTAATGGGTTCGTCTTTCATAATCGTTCCTTTCTAAACGCAGCTTGCAGGTTTTGGGAAACCGGAGATTTTAGCGGCCTTTTTGATCGGGCCGTTCGGGAAAAGGGCGTAGAGCTCCTTGGTGGGGATTCCGCCGACCTTGTTCATGCGGCGCATGCCGGGGACGGCACCTTTTTCGGCGTAATCCGTGGCGATGTAATCGAGCACTTTCCAGTGGGCGTCGGTGAGTGTGATGTCTTCGGCTGCGGCG
>JARFRT010000244.1 GCA_029287105.1 Akkermansiaceae bacterium
CCAAGAAGCGCGAAGACCGCCAGCAGCGTGTCCTCGCCGAAGATGTTGCCGAAGAGACGGAGGCTCAGGCTCATCGGCTTGATGAGCTCGCCCACGACCTCGAGCAGGAACATCAGCGGGCTCAAACACCAGCCGACGACGTCCTTGGGGGACCCTGCGAGGTGGTGGAAGTAGCCGCCGATGCCGTTGCGGCGAATGCCGGTGTACTGCACGTACAGGAAGACGCAGATGGCGATGATCGTGAGCAGGTAATGGCCACCGTAACCGGTCGATTCCAATGCCGCGCCGACACTTGCGGCCAGCTCTTTGTTGGCGGCCATTTCAGTCAACTCGGCAAAGTCCATCGTCCCGACCGAGATTTGCAGGGCCAGGAAACCAAGCAGCATGCAGACGCCGCCAAAGAGTGTGACGATGAAAAACCGCATCGCCGCCCGCGTCGCTCCGTCGCCACCCCAAAGTCGGATGAGAAGGTAGGAAGGAATCAGCGTCATTTCCCAGCAGAGGAAAAACGGGATAAAGTGGCCAGCAGTGAACACGCCGAACAGCATCGACTGCATCACCAGAATCAGGGCGCAGTAGCCACGGCTGCCTAACCCGAACCTTGGCGAGATCGCCAGCGCAAACATTGTCACCAGCGCGGTCAGCAAAAGGAATACCCAGGAAATGCCGTCCACGCTGAACGCAAGTTTGATGTTCGCGCTGGGAATCCAGTCCAGCGACCAGGACGCCAACACACCATGGTCCGGCGTCGGATGCGGGATTCCCATGATCACGACCAATGCCAGCGGGATCACCGCCCACGCAATGGCAAAGCGCCCCCCGCCCACACCGGCCGACTCACGACTCCCTCGACGACCAGCGCCTGGAAGTGCGGTGAGAATCACGGCACCCAACAAGGGGAAAAGTAATAGTGAAAGTAACAACATAACGTAACTAGGCACTCAGCCAGAAATAAAGGATAAGGAGAACCGACATTCCGAGACCAATCGCACGCAGGTACCCCTGCGGCTTACCCACCTGGGCGTCGGATGCCGACGAGGCGCTGTGCTTCATACCCGAGCAGACCTCGTCGAAACCTTTGTTGATCCCTTTGTCATCGGTCGCTCCGGTGAGCCGGCCAAACATCTTGAAGCCACCTTCGAGGGCGGCCATCAGCGGCACAAGGATGTTGCGCTCGATCGAGTCGACCACACAGGCGAACAACGCAAGCGGCTTGATGATCGCCTTTTCGTAAAGAGCATCAAAGCCCATGGCCGCGACGAGGAAACCCCAGACTCCACCGAGCTTCGCTTCCATCGGGTCAGGCGCATTGCTGTCGTCGGGAAGCTTGCGGTAAATCATCCAGGAGGCGCCGACACCGACGGTGACAATCGCGAGTGAAATTCCCAGCAATCCAAGGGCATGACCGTGGAACATGGCGCCACCGTCAAACTCGGCCGACTCACCATGCATCCATTTTTCAAACCACTGCCACATCGGAGTCCCTATCAGTGAAAGCAGCACGGCCCCCGCGGCAAGAATGTAAAGTGGCACCAACATCACCTTCGGGCTTTCGTGCGAGTGACCCACCCCCGGCTTGCGCGGCTCACCGAAGAACACCATCAATGCCTGGCGCGTCATGTAAAAGGCCGTGAGTAATGCAGCCGCGACCGCTAACAGGAACGGGCCGATACCCCCCTGCCAAACCTGCGCACTATGAAGAACCGCCTCTTTACTCCAGAACCCGGAGAAGAAGAATGGGAAGCCTGCCAGCGCCATCATGCCTATCGCATAAACCAGGAAGGTCTTGGGCATCGTTTTGCGCAAGCCACCCATCTTGCGGATGTCTTGTTCGTCGTTGCAACCATGGATGACCGATCCGGCGGAGAGGAACAGCAGGGCTTTGAAGAACGCGTGACAGATCAGGTGCAGCATCGCGGCAGCCACACCACCCGTTCCGAGCGCAATCATCATGAACCCGAGCTGGGAAACGGTCGAGTAGGCGAGGATACGCTTAATGTCGGTCTGAGCCATCGCGACCAAGGCCGCGTAAAGCGCGGTGATACCACCAATCCATGCCGCCGCCGTAAGCGCCGTGCCCAGTCCATCCGCCATGCCCGACGGATCAATGGAGGCATCAAAAATCGGATACGTCCGCGCGACCAGGAACACACCCGCAGCCACCATGGTAGCGGCGTGGATCAGCGCGGAAACCGGAGTCGGGCCTTCCATGGCATCGGGAAGCCACGTGTGCAGCGGCACCTGACCTGACTTGCCCATGGCGCCAACCAGAAGCAGCAGCGCGGCCCCGGCCGACACCGCCATGCCGCCGCAGGTGGTCGCTCCGGCCAGCGTCGTCAGCGCATCGGTTTCCAGCAGGCCGGCCCCGTTATCGTAGAACAGGAGCGTGCCGGACTCACGGTAGAGCCAGATCATGCCGATCAGAAATGCCATGTCCCCTACCCGCGTGGTGATAAACGCCTTTTGGGCGGCCGCGGCGGCCGCCGGCTTTTTGAAGTAGAAACCAATCAGCAGGTAGGACGCCAGACCCACCAGCTCCCAGGCCATAAAGAGCAACAGCAGGCTGTTGGCAAGCACCAGCATCAGCATGGCACCACAGAACAGTGAGAGGAAACCGAAGAACCGGCCAAACCGTTGTTCCGTTTCCATGTAACCCGTGCTGTAAACAAAGATACAGAAGGCAACAATCGTCACCATCGCGGCCATCGCCGCACTCATCGGGTCGAGTAACACCCCAAACTTGATCGCCTCCTCACCGTAGGTGAACCAGGTGTGCGCCGTGGCGACCACCGGGGCTGCAGACGGCGCCAAGGTGCAGATCAATGCGCCGATCGCGATCAGGCAAGAAACGAACAACGCGCCCAGCGCCACCTTCGAGGCAATGTTCCCACGACCATCCGGCAGCAGGGCAATGACGCCAGCCGCCATCAGCGGGAGCAGTGGAACCAACCAAAGCAGTTGGGGTAAATAAGGTGTAAGTGCTTCAGCCATGGAGTGAGTCGAGGCGGTTGAGATCGGTTGAACGGGTGTGACGGAACACCATCAGGATAATGGCAAGTCCCACCGCGGCTTCGGCCGCCGCAATGGCAATGGAAAAGAGAACAAACATCGGCCCGATCATATCCGGGGCCTCGGCTCCGGCCTGGCCAAAGCGCCAGAAGGCGATGAAGTTGATATTCGCCGCGTTGAGCATGAGCTCGATCCCAACCAAAATCAGGATCGCATTCCGACGTGTCAGCACGGCGAACAAGCCGAGCGTGAAGAGCACGCAGGAAAGTGTGAGTAAAAGTGCGAGAGGTGTCATGTTAGGATTCTCTTTCGTTGATATCGCGGGCGAACAATGCAGCTCCAATCATCACCGCGGTGAGCATGACGGCAACAGCCATCACGGCAGGTGCATGGGTGGTGAAAAGGGTTTTACCGAGTTCCGCCAACTCGATTTTGGCGGTGTCAGCTGCTGCGACTTCTTCCGTGGGGGTAGAAAATGACACGGCATAAACAAGCACCGCCAATACAGGGACGGAACATAACAGCCCGGCCAGCATCGATTGGGGACGTCGGGCAATCTCCTTTGTTTCATCGGACGGACGGGTAATAAGAAGTGAAAACACGATCAGCACCGCCACGGCGCCCACGTAGACCGAAAACTGGATCAGCCCGAGAAAATCGGCACCAAGAATGAGGTAAAGCACCGCCACCAACGAAAGCGAGAGCGCGAGGAAAAGCGCCGAGTGAACGGGACGGGCCTTCCAAATGGCACCCAGTGCAGCAAGGACAATCAATGGTATGAGGATAGACAGAGCAATCATTCGGCAAAGTGGTATTGGCGTGTTGCAGGAGCAAGACGTCGGTTAAGAATCACCGTGATGATGATATAAGGAACGATAAGGAACGGTACGGTTACCCCCCATCCCAGGAGTCCGGCAAGGAATCCTTCACCGCAGAATTTCCAGATGCCGGCAGCAGGAATGGTCAGCAGGGAAAGCGGAATGAGGAAAAGCCAGCAGAAGCGCATCAGTTGATCCATACGCACACGCATCCATGTGCCCCGAATCCAGAGCATGGTCATGATCACGCACACCAGTTTCCCAAAGAACCAGAGCCAGGTAGGGACGAACTCAAGCCCGGCAATCGGAGCGCTCCAGCCACCGAGGAACAAGGTGATAAACAAGCCACTGATGGCAAAGAGCCCAAGGTATTCGCCCATGAAGAAAAGGGCGTATTTGAAACCTGAGTATTCGGTCATGTGACCCGCCACAATTTCCGATTCCCCTTCCGGAAGGTCAAACGGACAGCGATTCGCTTCCGCGATACAGGCGATGAAAAATACGATACCCCCCACGAGCCCCCACGGAGTGAAGATATTCCAGTTGGAAAGAACTCCGAAATTATACTGACTCTGGTGTTCGACAATCGCCGGAAGCGACATGGATCCCGTCATCATAATCACGCCCATGGCGGAAATAAGGAGAGGCAGTTCGTAACTCACCATTTGTGAGATCGCGCGGAGGGATCCGAGCATAGGGAATTTAGAACCGCTCGCCCATCCTGCGATGAATACGGAGAGCTCGGTCATGGCACCCACGGCAAAGAAGAAAAGCAATCCAAGCTCAAGGTTCACGGGAACCCATTCTTTTCCGTAAGGTAAAACGCCGAGCGCGAGAACGGCAGGAATCACAATCATGATCGGAGCAATCAGGTGAAGGAGCTTTTCCGCTTTGTAAGGAACGATGTCCTCCTTGGTCAGCATCTTGATACCATCCGCCACCGGTTGAAAGAGCCCAAATGGCCCGACTCGATTAGGTCCGTATCGGTTCTGGATACGAGCCAGAGTTTTGCGTTCGACGAGAGACACGAGGGCGAAGCAAGTGAGAAACACGCCCACGACCACGGCAGCCGATACAAGCAACCCAAGCAAAGTAGCCAACCACTCGGGGATATTCATCTGGAAACCAATCCACCCGACAAGCCGGTTAGGAAGTTGCGGCAAAGCTTCGAGCGTGGTCCAGATGGCGGGTGCATCCACGGCTTGGGTCACTCCAGCTTGATCAGCTAACAAGTTCATTCACTGTCTCCTTTCTTGGTGTCATCTTGGGCCGGCACATCAGGTGTTTCTGCTGGAGCTTCATCCGCGGGAGCCTCGGCGGCCTCTTTGGCCTCCTGCTCTTTTTTCAGTCTTTCCTCTTCAGCTTTTTTCTTAAGACGTTCGGCCTTGGCCTTGGCCGCGGCTTCCTTTTTCTCTGCGGCAGCTTTACGGCTAGCGGCAACGGCGGCTGCTTGCTCAGGGCGGATTTTTGCGTGGTATTCCGTCGACTTCACCAGCCGGTCGAGTCCGTAGAGCATGCCGCCAAATCGATCGCCTTTACTCAGCTCGAACTCGCTATCCATGTAGATCGAGTCGAATGGGCAAACTTCGGCACAGATGCCGCAGTTCATACAAACCGAGAGGTCGATCTCAAATACCTTGGGACGTTTGTTCGACTTTCCGTTTTCGTCACGCTCGAGAACAATATAAATGCACTGCGGCGGACAGGATTTTTCACAAATCGTGCAGGCCGTGCAGCGCAAACCGGCATCGGCATCATCACCATCGTGGACCAAGAAGGGGAAATTCCGGAAGTTAGGGCTAATCGGTGCTCGCTCCTCAGGATACTGCACCGTGGTCAGTCGATCCTTTTTATAATAGCTCTGGATGAAGTTTTTCGCCGTAACAACCAATCCCTGATACAACCCCAAGCCTGGCAAAATCCATGCCTGCCGTTTTTGCTTGGCAGGTGGTTTGCTGGCTGTGGCGCTTTCTGTGTTGGCAGATGATTCCATGAATTGCGGGTAAGAAATAGGTTAGCGGGAACGACTCATTAGCGATCCACTTCTCCGAGCACGATGTCGACCGAGCCAAGGATGACCACCACGTCGGCGAGGTCGAGTCCGAGACACATGTCTTCGATCAGGGTTAAATTGACAAAACTGGGCGGACGGACGTGATAGCGGTAGGGGTTAACTCCTCCGTCACTGATGAGATGGAATCCGAGCTCCCCTTTCGGGCCTTCGATGCGCGCATAGGCCTCACCGGGCTTGGCCTTGAACTTGGCGCTCTTGATTTTCGGATTTACATAGTCGCCTTCTGGAATGTCGGCGATCGCTTGTTTGAGAATTTTCAACGACTCACGCATTTCCAGGAATCGGATCATCATGCGATCATAGCAGTCTCCTTTTTCGCCGTAGGGCACTTTGAAATCGAATCGATCGTAGATGCCGTAGGAGTCGACTTTGCGGACATCGTATGCCACGCCCGCTGCGCGGAGCATCGGGCCAGTGATACCGGCATTGACCATCAATTCCTTGCTGACCTGACCAATGTTCTGGGTCCGGGCGAGAAGGATTTCATTTCCCGTGATCAGGGATTCCATTTCATCGAGGAAGGCATCGTAGCCATCGACAAATGTTTTGGCTTTTTCAATCCAACCGGCGGGAAGGTCGTTACGGCAACCGCCGAAACGCATGTAATTGGTCATCATCCGGGCACCTGTTAGCTCCTCGAACAAATCAAAAAGTTTTTCACGCTCACGGAAGGCATACATCAGTGCCGACCCCCAGGCACCAAGATCTCCGAGGAAGAACCCCATGAATACGGTATGGTTCATCACACGTGTCAGTTCGGAGGTGATGATGCGGATATACTCGGCACGCTCGGGAACTTCAATTCCGGCAAGCTTCTCAACCGCTAATGCATAAGCATGGTTATTGGTGAGTGGGCAGAGGTAATCGAGACGATCCGTATAAGGCATGGAGCCCAAGTAAGGGATATTCTCGGCAATTTTCTCGTGGTTGCGGTGAAGGTAGCCAAAGACAGGTTTGAGACTAACAACGGTCTCGCCATCGAGCATGACGTTCATCCGGAACACACCATGGGTGGACGGGTGCTGGGGCCCGAGAGAAACCCGCAGCAACTGGTCTTCATCAGCCCCGGTTTCGAGCGTAGGCTTCGACAAGATATTTTCTTTGACACTCATTAGTCTTGGGATTCAACCTGCTCGTCTTTGGATTCCGCCTGCTCCGGTTCTGCTTGCGGATAATGCGCTTCGGCACGTTTCAGTGTATCCGCGTGGGGAGTGGGCTCATACTCGTAGTCGTCCGGGTTGACGTAGTCTTTACGCATCGGAAAATCCTCATACTCATCCCACATCAGAATACGGCGGAGATCGGGATGGCCGGTGAAATCGATCCCAAAAAGATCAAAAGCCTCACGCTCCTGGAACTCAGCACTGCGATAGACGGGTGTCACCGAAGCCACTGCATTGTTTTCTCCCCTATCCTGCGTACGGGCACGGAGAACGAGAGGACCTTCCTTGAGAGCCATCGAGTAGAGGTGGTAAACCACTTCGAGGAATTCCCCGGCTGGTTTCTCTCCTTGATCCTCCGCCCCCTCTTCAACCGCTTCACCCTGTTCAGATTCGTCCCCGGATTTTTTATTGGCGACCTTCTCTGCAACATCACCTTGGGGCCAGTCAACTCCGGAAAGATTGGACAGGTAGTCAAACTCAAGTCCCGAGGTGTCACGCAAGTAAGTCATCACCTCCACCAGACTCTCGGACTCGACCAGAATCGAGTGTTGCTCAGACGGCGATGGGTTCTCAAGATACGTCACCCCCGCGCTGGGAAGGTCCTTGCCAATTTGGCGGGCTATTTCCTCGACGATGATGCTCACGCGTCATCCCCTTTCGCTTGAGACTCCGGAGCATTCCAGACATCTGGGTTCATCGGAGGCTCGAGATCGTGTGCACCGTATTCGGGCACAGGAAGCTCGGCATACCCCTCGGGGTCCGCATGGCGGGCGCGGTCTTTGCCGAGAAGTTTTTCCTTTTTAATAATATCCTGCAAGGTCATCAGACCTTCCAACAATGCCTCGGGCCGTGGTGGACACCCCGGGATAAACACATCCACGGGAATATAGCGGTCGATCCCCTTAAGCACATTATAACCATCCTTAAACGGACCACCGGAAATAGCACACGCACCCATGGCGATGACGTATTTCGGTTCGGCCATCTGGTTGTAGAGTCGGACGACTTGCGGTGCCATTTTTTTGGTCACCGTGCCCGCGATGAGCATCAAATCAGCTTGTCGGGGAGACGGACGGAAAACCTCGGCACCGAAACGTGCCATGTCGTACTTCGCCATCGTTGCGGCAATCATCTCGATGGCACAGCATGCCAAACCGAACTGGAGTGGCCAGAGCGAGTTGGATCGTCCCCAGTTGATCAAAGACTCAAAGGACGTGATGTGCACACCCTGCGTCTTCAGATCCTCTGCCAATTTATCATCTATCGCCATAAACTTTGTAGTTGGGTTGTGAGTTCGTTCTCCAGTTCAGCAACCCTTTGCTCCACGCCCATACCAAGCCTTCTGCGAGAAGAAGGATGAAAAGCATCGCCACCAGAAATGACCCCACGGAAAGCTTGAGAAACGCCACCGCGAAGGGCAGTAGAAAAATAGTCTCCACATCAAAAAGGAGAAATAGCAGACCAAACATGTAATACTGCGAGTGAAAACGCGTCTGCCTATCCGAGAGTGGTTTCACCCCGCACTCATACAGTGAGTTTTTCTCCTTACCCGGCTTGATCGGGGTAAAGAAATTCATCCACACACGGGCGAGCACAAGCGCCCCGATAGGCACTGCCAAGGCCACACCAAAAAAGATAAGAACGGGCAGATAGGGGTGGTTCATGGATGGATGGATCGTCTATCGGGTTTCACGGGCAATGATTTTTTGAGTGCGCCACATCAGCATGACATTTATTTCACTATCTAGAAATGCATTCCCGGACGGTGCTTGGTCAAGGAGTTTCTCCGGATTCATCCCGGCATTTATTTCCCTGGTCATTCTTACCTCAACCATTTGCAGCTTCGCAGGCACGCATACTGTAAACACGGTTGCACCACTCAAGTCCACCTATTGAGATAATACGACCGTTCAATAGTAATTCCCGCACAGGCATGCGTGGCTAAGCCCAAAAGGTCTCTCGCCGACGACCATCTTCGACCCCTCGAATCCACCCGCCGCACCGTCGCATAATACCAATAACCCGTCTCTTTTTCGATTTATTCTCTTTCCTGATCGCGGCTGGCTCGCCACAATTCACTTGTTCCGACCCGGATTCCCCCAACAATATCCTCCCCCCCTCTCAACGACACCCCATCCCAAAAGCAAATTCCTAGCAATTAAAAATATGAAATCGAAAATGACTCAAAAATTGACGCCTCTGTTGGCCGTGTTCGCCTTCGCCAACATCACCGACATCACCGTGGCTGCCGAGCCAGTGAAGCCTGAGAACAAGCAGGGCTACGATCAAAGCAAAGACCTGGGGACCAAGCCCCCCGCAGGTGCGGATGTGCCCTTTGACGGCACCCGGAAATCCATCGACGAGAACTGGCAGATGTGGCCAAAAGCCGACATGGAGATCACCTGGTCGCTGGTCGACAGCCCGACGGGCGAGGGCAAGGTGCTGATGACTAACGGTGGCAAACGCTGGGGCACCCATGACCTCGTCACTAAAAAGAAGTACAAGGATTTTGAAGGCCATGTCGAGTTCATGATGATGGGCGCGCGCGGCGATGATAAGGTCGAGGGCTACGCGAACAGCGGCGTCTACCTGCAGAACCGCTATGAGATCCAGATCGAATCCCCCAAGGGCAAGAACGCGGATGATCCATACCAATGGAAAATCGGCGCACACGGCATCGGTGCATTCTGCATGGATCGTGTGCCGGATGTCAACGCCTGGCGTCCCAATGGTGAATGGCATTCCTTTCACTTCATCTTCACCGCAGCCAAGTGGGAGGGCGACAAGCTCGTGGAACATGCCAAAGCCACCGTCTGGTGGAATGGTTTGAAGGTGCATGATAACGCGACGATCAAGAAGGTGAATGGCGGCGTGAAGTTTGGACCGTCAGCCGAAGGACTGAAACTGCAGGAACACGGCCAGGACGTGCGCTACCGCAACATCTGGATCATGGAAAAGGGGAAGAAGTAGCCCCCTTTCTCCCCTCTCAACAACGCCCCAAAAAGCCAATTCCTGGCAATCCGGTTTGAGTCCAATCCGGGTTGCATTTTTTACACCCCATGAAGATGACCTTGAAAAAACACCTCGCTTTACTGATCCTTCCGCTGCTCATGGGAATGCCATCCCATGCCCAGCCCGGGAAAGCATTCACCTTCATCCAGATGTGCGACACCCAACTGGGGATGGGCGGCTATGAACATGATGTCAAAACGTTCAAACAGGCGGTCAAACAAATCAATACGATGAACGCGGACATGGTTTTCATCTGCGGCGATCTGGTGAATAAGGCGAATGACAAATCCTTCAAAGATTTCAATGACATTAAAAACGGGTTTACCATCCCCTGTCATTGCGCCGCAGGGAATCACGATGTTCAAAACCGCACAACCGCGAAGTCGTTGCAGTACTACCGCGAGCGCATCGGCAAGGATTACTTCAGCATCTATCACAAAGGCTATACA
>JARFRT010000269.1 GCA_029287105.1 Akkermansiaceae bacterium
TACTCGGATCAGATGATTGGCTTTGCCCGGTCGATCATGGCCAAAAAGCTCATCCTTCTGCAGGCTGAGGCAGGTCGCCTTCCACGAGGTGCCATCCGCGCCGCTGATGTGAAAGAGGACCAGTCGCCGCTGCTTCTTGCCGCCGCGTCGGCCTGCCAAGCGGGTATCCCACGGGTACATATCCTGGACGGCTCCGACCCGTCGGCATTGCTCAGCGAGCTCTTCTCTAACGAGGGTGTCGGCACCATGGTCTACGCCGATAGCTACCGGGTCATCCGACCGCTACGCGAGGACGATATCGTCGAGCTTCTCGGCATGATTGGCCGCTCGGTACGGAACACCCACCTGGTGCCGCGCGACTACGCCGCCATTGAACAAAACCTCACCGACTACTCGGTGATGGATATCGATGGCAACGTTGTCGGCTCGGTCGCGCTACGCCGCTACCCCGACAGCGATAGCGCGGAAGTCGCCTGTCTCTATGTCAAGCAAAGCCACGAAGGGCTCGGCTACGGCGCCGAACTCGTCAAACACGCCGAGCAGCGCGCGCGGGAGGCGGGGGTAGCTTCCGTCTTTGCCCTGACCAACCGGGCGGCGGATTTCTTCCAGCGCATGGACTATAAGGAAGTTCCTGCAGATCAAATCCCAGCAACCCGTCACCAGCAGCTTCATGCAAGCGGACGAGACTCACGGGTTTTTGGTAAGGAAATAGGGCAATGATGAACTGACCATAAGTCAATACTCCGACAACGTGGGCTTGATATAGGGGAGGTTTACAACCCTATTCTGATGCGACGACTCGGAAGAAGACGCGCTCGTCGCCGAAGAAGGAGCTTGGCACGGTGATTGCGACCGTTTCCACGGGGTTTGTGCCGTCAGGGGTTTCCACCGCAGGTATAAAGACCGTCCAACTGTTCGGTTCAAGCGTGCTGGAGCGCTCGTAGGTGAAGCTGGCGCCGGTCAGTGAGGGATTGCGCCTAGTGTAGCTGAAGGTGCCGGCGGCGGAGTCAACAGGCACCGAGATCGGGTTCATCGAACTGGGCTGAGTCGGGTTGAGACCCCATATCCTCTCTTTGTTGTTGCTCAGGCCATCACCGTCATTGTCGCCGTCCGGGTCGTCGAGGTCGGCACCCGGATAGCCGGAGGCCCAGGCGATGTAGTCAGTGGAATTCCCGGAAGGGTCATAGATAACGGTTAGGGCGGGCCGGGCGGCGAGTGTGGATGACTCGGAGGAATGGATGTCCCAACGGTTGTTGCTGTTACCCATCACAACCCAGCCGTGATTGGTCGCGCCTGCGGACCAGACTTGTAGGCTGGTGGTCACATCGATGGATACGGTTTCGTTGAATCCAATAGCCACCGCTGACAGGCTGTCGTCAGGCGTTGTTGCGGCTTCTATGTCGTTGAAATCGACCCCGCCTACGAAATGATTCCACGATCCGTTTGCATCCGACTCATCCCAGCTCATCAACATGCGGTGGACAGCCGGCCCTTTGTTGGTGTCCGCATTTCCCGTGCCCAAGGTAGTCAACTGCAGGGTGGCCGAGATAATAGTCGAGCCGGCAGGAATTTGGTCGTCACCGTCGCCGAAAAGATTGCTGAAGCGGATTAGCCCCTGGCCGTCTTCTTGACCCGGGTCATCCTCGATGTTGATCGTGGCACTGGCACCATAACTCAGGGCGGGGTTGCCGCCTCCCCGGGGATTGATGTCGAGGGTGCTCCCATAGACTCCGCGGCCGTTGTCCTCGCCCTCGCGGAAGACCAGCGTGTCGGTGCTGGGCTCGTTACCGGTGGTGATGGAGACCGCCTCCGAGAAAGTTCCAGATCCCGTGGTTCCCGCTCCGGCGATGCGGTAGTAGTAGGTTGTGTTAGGTTTCGTTGTCAGGTCAATGTATGCTGTAGCATTGGCCGCAAGGATGAACCCCTCATAGCTGCTGAAACCCGGATCAGTGGAGCGCTGGATGAGGAAACCGGTTTCGTTCGCGAAGCCGTCATTCCAGCTCAGGTCCACCTTGGTGAGCGTGATGGTGTTACCCGCCGTGGCTGCCATCCCAGCCGGAGCCGGAAGTCCGCCGAGGCCGGTTGCAAATGCCTTAACGGACGACCAATTCACGTCAGTGCCGGCTGTGGCCACGAAGCGATAATGAATTTTCGAGTCACCCGGTAAGCCGGTGAAGATGTGGCTGACGAGCCCGTCTTCAGCCACGGTGCCAAAGGAATGCGAGCCGCCCCCCGGTGCCGAAGTCCAGTCGGCGATGGTGGTGTCGCCCTCGTCAGTTAGTGCCCACACGAGGGTCAGATTATCGGCCCCGGCATGAATCAACTCGCCCGATACCGTGGCACCCTGATCGGTGAAATCGGTAGGTTCGGCGGGGGCTAGCCAAGGGCCGGAGCCGACCGCTCCTAGGCGGGCGTTGAAATCCATAGAGAAACTATACTGGCTGTTGGCGTCAGTCTGGTATTCGTTGAGTGAGGGGCTGTAGGTGCGGACATTGATTGAGCTGTTCTGTTCGTCGAAGTCGAAGAGCTGCATCCAACCCATGCCGCCTTCGGCGTATCCTTGGTAATCAGCGAGAATCTGGAAGACGTCTTGACCAGCATCATTCTGTGCGATTGAGTGTGCCTCGCCGAGGACGTGCCCGCCGAGGACCATGAAGATTTGCGGGTTACTCTTGACGATGCTGTTGAAAATTGCGTCGCCGGCTGCGGTACGGCTACCATTTCCGCCAATATACTCGTGGGTGCTAAGGATCGTGGGCACGTCGGGGTGCGCATCGATCACGGACTGCGCCCAGGCGATAAGGGCTGCGGCGTCGCTATTGCTTGGCGAGGCGGCCTGATATTCGAGCACAAGGTGGAGGTATTCGCGACCACAAGCGAGGAAGTGATGATAGTGATTCCGTTTATCGGGAGAGTCGTCTCCATACCAATGACGACCCGCGTACCGACCCGCGCCAAAGTAGGTGATGTAGTTGTCTGCCGCTGCGTCTGGGGTATTTCCGCCATTGTAGTCGTGGTTGCCCAGCACCGCCCCGTAGCTCTGTACCGGCACAGTGTCGAGGGTGCTCATGGCGGCGTCCGCACGCTCCCATTGGACGAGGCTGGAACCGGTTTCGACGATGTCCCCCAGGTGGGAGACCATTACGATGTTGGAGTCCACACGGTGGTCAATGATCCAACGGGTCTGGTTGTTGAAATGGTAGATGTTGGCGGCACTGTCGCTGTAGTGCTGGGTGTCCGGCAGCATGGCGATCGTGAACGGCCCCTCTACCTTGCCTTCGACCCCGATGATCGTGTCGTCGACGATCGCTACGGTCGTGCTGAGGGGGGTGCCATCCGGATCGGCGAGGACGGCCCCGATGGGCACGCGCAGTTGAAGGGTGCCGGCGGAGGTCGCGGTTACCCCGACTAAAAACACGCCCGGAGCGGTCTCGGTGACAGTGTTGACGGACACGACCGCAGTACCCGCATTGTCGAAATCATCGACGGTCACGGTGGCCGCGTCCATGTCCTCACTGAAAGTCAGGGTATACTGAACGACGGTGTTGACGGAGACCGGGCCACCACTCTGGTCATCCACGATATTACTTCCCAATAAGGTTGGAGCGCCGGCCTGGGGAGTGCTGAACTCAATCGATAGGACTGGGCGGTCGGCAACCGTGCCGGATTCAGAAGTAGACGCATCCCACCCATTACCCGTGGTCCCGAGCAGGGCCCATCCATTGTTTGTGTTCCCAGACGACCATGCCTGCACACTGGCGGTCACGTCCCATGAGCCGACGTCACCGTTCGCCAGATTGTCACCGCCGACATCATCGGCGAGGGCGAGGGTATCTGTGCCATCGGCCTGGATACCGTTGACCATGGAATTCCATGTGACAGCGCTCTCATCCCAGGCGACAAGCATACGATGAACAGCAGGGGAACTCGGTGTAGCGGCAAAACCGCCATCAAGAGTTTTTATACTGAGAGTTGCGGACGTGATCGTGGAGCCGAGCGGAATCTGGCCGGGGCCATTGCCGAAGATCGCATCGAACCGAATCATGCCCTGTCCGTTCGACTGGTCGGTTTCGACCTTCAAGGAGGTGTCTGAGCCATAATTAGTCCCCGTTTCATCACCAGAACCAGTGCTGCTGGCAGTGGCAATCCAGCTATCCGCCGTGCCAGTGTAACTATTCACACCATTCTGAAAGCTGACCATATCGGCTTGAGTCATCGTGGCGGAGGTGACAAGCAATGACGCAACTGCGGCCGTCAGTGTGTTTTTTGGGATCATGGGCGTTTTGTTTGCGTGGCAGGTCTGATTCAATGGGCACAAAAAACCCCACACCCCGTGCGCTGGGAAGTGGGGTTGAAATGATGTCTGGTATTCCGAGAGCGGATTACTTGCGGCGGCGCAGGATCAAAGCGAGTCCGCCAAGGCCGAGAAGGGCGGTGGTGGTGGGCTCGGGAACTGGCTCGTAAGTGACGCTTAACACCGGGCGAGAACCTACGGTTGCAAATTCAGAGGTGTATGCATCCCACCCATTGTTTGTATCTCCAAAAAACATCCAGCCGTTGTTGGTGCCTCCAGCAGACCAAGCCTGCAAACTAGACGTGACGTCCCAAACTCCGACTTCGCCGTTGGCCAGATCGCCCGCAGTACCGTCTAAATCGTCTACTGCCGTGCCGTTGTATTCTACACCGGGTAGCATGCCGCCGTCGGCGCCACCAGCTGAGGTGTCGAAGGTGTCCCAAGTGACGGTGCTTTCATCCCACG
>JARFRT010000296.1 GCA_029287105.1 Akkermansiaceae bacterium
GGACAGGAGTGTCCCTCCCCCCTAGGCCTGCTGCTACTTGCGTTTCTTGGCATGGGGGGCTGTGCTGCCTTCGGGTTTTTCGGTGGCGAGGCGGAAGTTTTTGTGTTCCGAGAGTGTGTGGGCTGCGTCGATTGTTTTGAGTAACTCGGAAACGATCTCGGGGTTTTGTCGGGCGACGTTGGTTTGTTCGGACGGGTCCTTGTCCAGGTTGTAGAGTTCCGGTTCGGGTTTGCGCACGATTCCTGTCTTTTGCAGGATGAGCTTCCATTTCCCCTTGCGGATGCCACGCTTGCCATTTTGCTCGTGGAATTCCCAGTACAGGTAGCTGTGTTTTTTTTGCCCGGGTTTGCCGAGCAGGGTCGGGACCATCGACAGGCCGTCGGTGTCGGCCTGTGCTCGGGCGCCGGCGAGCTCGCGTAGGGTCGGGGAGATGTCCCAGAAGGCGGAGAGGTGGTCGGAGGTGCGGCCGGGGGCGATTTTCCCGGGCCACCATGCGATGGTCGGGGTGCGCACGCCCCCCTCATAGAGGTCGCGTTTGCCGCCGCGAAGTGCGCCGTTGGAGTTGAAGCTGTCGCGTCGATGCCCGCCCTCCTGCATGGCTCCGTTGTCGCTGGAGAACATGACCAGGGTGTTGTCGGCGATGCCGAGATCCTTGAGCTTGACGAGCACCAGACCTACGTTGTGGTCCATGTACGAGACCATGGCGGCGTAGGTGGTTTTCGGCTCACGCTCGTAGGAGTAGTGGTAGCGCGCTTTTTTGTGTTCTGCGGGCAGGGGGGTTTCCTTGAGGATCGGGCGGTACTTGGCTTTCCATTCCTCTTTGGCGCGCAGGCTGGCATGCGGGATCTGGAAGGCGAGGTGGAGGAAGAACGGGCCGTCTTTCTGCTGTTCGATGTACTGCAGCGCCTCGTTGATGACGATCTCCGAGCTGTAGTTGTCGCCCTGGTGCAGGGTGTTGTTCG
Source organism: Akkermansiaceae bacterium (assembly GCA_029287105.1). Lineage (GTDB taxonomy): Bacteria > Verrucomicrobiota > Verrucomicrobiia > Verrucomicrobiales > Akkermansiaceae > Oceaniferula. The sequence goes on from JARFRT010000296.1 coordinate 963, forward strand.
GGTAGGTGATTTTTTCGGTATTGCGCCAGAGGTACTTGGGGAAGTAGTGGTGCGCTTCGGTGTGGGAGGTGTATCCGAAGAAGTAGTCGAAGCCTTTGGCATTGGGCAGGGTGCTGTCGTCGGTATTACAGCCGAGGCCGGATTTTCCGATCATGGCAGTGTGGTATCCTGCATGTTGCAGGGCCCTGGGGAAGATTTCGTCGTGCGGGTCGAGGCGCATTTGCAGGTGGCCATTGCCGCGGACGTAGGAGTGGCCGGTGTGTTTGCCGGTGAGCATACAGCTGCGTGACGGTCCGCAGACGGTGCTGCCCGAGTAGTGTTGGGTGAAGCGGATGCCATCGGCCGCCATTTGGTCGAGCCGTGGGGTTTGGATGGTTTGCTGGCCGTAGCAGCCGAGGTCGCCGTAGCCGAGGTCGTCGGCGAGGATGTAGATGATGTTCGGTTTTTTGGCGGCCTGGCCGGTGATTGCCAGCAGCAGGACGAGCAGGATGGATAGTTTCATGGTCGGGTAATTGATGTATGGTGCGGGAAGATGTGTTATCCAGAACTAAGGCAAATGTTGCCGAATTCTTTCAGAAATAGCACAGGTTGATTGAGTTCGTCGGATTTTTTGAGGTCGACAATGAGGGTGAGCGACCAGTCATTGAGTTCGTCCGGGTCACAGAGGGTCTGGCAGACACGCCACTGGCGGGTTTCCGGGATGACTTCGATGTGGGTATGTTTGAGGTTGCGCGCCTCCGGGTCGAGTCGGATCCTGAGGTGGTGCTCGTAGTAGTCATTGAGGCTCTCATCGAGTCGTGCCGCCGTCCAGGGGTTTTCCGGTGAGGGGTCGGCTTCAAACGTGCTGAGAAACCCGGCCAGGTTGTCGTGGCCGAGGTGTTTGACGGCGGTGAAGATCTGGTGGTGGACGAGACGGGTGAACTTGGTTTTATCCTGGCTGACGGGGCGCTGTTGCGGGTCGGCGCGGACTCGTTTTTCGACCGGTATGTAGTCGGGGTCGCGCATGAGTTCCCATTCGTCGATCAGGCTGGAGTCGACGCTGGTCAGGTGGTCTTTGAGGTAGCGCTCGGCCTCGAGCACGACGTCGGTTTTCAGGGCGGGAGGCACGGTCTGGCTGAGCACCTTGTAGACCTCGCTGAGGTGACGCAGCAGAATGGCTTCGGATCTCTCCAGCTTGTATTTGCGGATGTAGTCGTCAAACGACATATAATCCTCGAACATTTCCCGGGCGATGGATTTCGGGCGGATGCTTTCTGAGCCGACCCACGGATGTTTCACCTGGAAGGCATTGAAGGTGTCGTAGATGAAATCCTTCCCTGGCATCGGGTGGGTGACCTCATCGAGTTGGTCCATGCGGGCGTCGTAATCGACACCCTCGGCCTTGAGTTCGTTGATGAGGTCGGTTTTGAGTTGGTAGACCTGCGCCCTGAGGATGGCGACCGGGTTTTCGAGGATGGCTTCGACCAGGGAGATGACGTTCAGGGCGTATTCGGGTGCGTCGATCTCGAGTTCGGGCAGGGTTTCGATGAGGTAGAGTCCGAGTGTCTGGTTCATGCTGAAATCATCCTGGAGGTCGACATGCAGTTGCACTTTGCGGCTGTGGTTCTCCGCGGCTCGCGCGGCCGGCGGGATGATGGTGAGCACGCCGCCGCGGACGAGCGCGATAAACATGGAGCGGGCGTGGCTGCGGATTTTTTTCTTGGACGACTCGGTTTCGTGGCTGGCCTCGATGACGCGTTTGAGTTCGGCGCAGCCGTCCTCGCCGGGTCGGCCAAGCAGGTTGAGCATGATGTTGTGCCGGAGTTTGAAGCTGGAAACCAGCGGTTCGGGTGGCGAGGTCCGGAGTTTGAGGAAGGTATCGCGGTTCCATGCGACAAAGCCTTTTTCCGGCGGCTTCTTCTTGATGACCTTCTTCTTTTTTAGGGATGCGGCGGCCTTCGCCTCGAGTCGGATATTGTCGATGACGTGGGCGGGTGCCTGGGCGACGACGTAGCCGACGTCATCGAAGCCACGCCGACCGGCGCGGCCTGAGATTTGTTTGAAGTCGCGGACGGAGAGGATCTTGGTCCCGGTGCCGTCGTACTTGCAGAGTTGGGTGAAGAGGACGGAGCGGATCGGGACGTTGACGCCGACGCCGAGGGTGTCGGTGCCGCAGATGACCTTGAGCAACCCCTGCTGGGTGAGTTTTTCGACGAGGAGGCGGTACTTGGGCAGCAGCCCCGCGTGGTGGATGCCGATGCCGTGGCGCAGCAGTTTGCTGACCTCTTTGCCGTAGGGCGAGCGGAAGTTGGCCTGCTGCAGTGCCTCGGCGATTTCCCGTTTCTCCTCCTTGCTGCAGAAATTGCTTGAGAGCAGCGTCTGGGCTGATTCGGCGCAGGCGCGTTGGGCGAAGTGAACCAGGTAGACGGGTGCCTTGTTTTGTTCGACGAGTTCCGTCACTTTTTCGACGAGCGGAAGTTCCGAGTAATCGAACTCGAGGGGGACCGGGCGTTGATCGGACAGGACCAGGGAGGTTTCCTTGCCGGTGAGTGTGGTGATGGTTTCCTGGAAAAACCGGGTGTCGCCGATGGTGGCCGACATGAGCAGGAAGCGTGACTGGGGCAGGGTCAGGAGCGGCAGTTGCCAGGCGACACCACGTTCGTGATCCGAGTAGTAGTGGAACTCGTCCATGATGACATCATCAACCTTGGCCTGGGCGCCCTCGCGCAGGGCGAGGTTGGCAAGGATTTCCGCCGTGCAGCAGATGATGGGTGCCGTGGCATTGACGGTGGCGTCGCCCGTGATCATGCCGACATTTTCCGGCCCGAATGTTTCGCACAGAGCGAGGAACTTTTCATTGGCGAGCGCCTTGATCGGTACGGTGTAATAGGAGGTGTTGCCCGCACAGAGGGATTGATAATGGAGGGCGAGTGCGACCAGCGATTTTCCTGATCCGGTGGGGGTATTGAGAATGAGGTTATTCCCGTCAAAAAGCTCAAGGATGGCTTCCTCCTGGTGATCATAGAGCTCGATGCCCGAGGCGATGAGGTAGTCGAGAAAGTGGTTCAGGACGTCATCGTTGGTGAACGTGCCTGGGGGAGGAATGAGCTGCATCTTGAGTTAGTCTAAAGTGGGAAAACACCGCAGGAAACACGGGTCCACGGGTGCTTCGATCACGAGTTCTTTTCCATGGACGGGGTGGGTCAGGGTGAGGGTTTTTGCCTGGAGCAGCATCCTTGTCCCGGTGCCGAGCGATTTTCCTAACAGGTCGGATGTTTCAATTCCGGCATAGCGGTAATCGCCTACGATGGGTAATGCGGCGTGGAGTAGATGCCGGCGGATCTGATGATACCGTCCCGTGTGCGGGATGGCCTCGACCAGAGAGAGGGTCGTGGTTGCCTGGGATTGCAAGCATTCGGGGTCGCGGGCGTCCAGTCGTTTGAAGCTGGTGCGGGCATCGCGGGCGGGTTCCTGAGATGTTTTTTGGATAGGCTCGCGGCATTGCCATGGCTCCGAGGGTGCGAGGCCGTACACGACCGCCCAGTAGGTTTTTTGCATCTCGCGCCGTTGCAGCGCTTGGTGGAGCAGGTGGGCTATTTTCCGGTCGAGTCCGAACAGGAGCACGCCGGTGGTGGGTCGGTCGATCCGGTGGATCGGGTGGACGCGCTGGCCGATTTGGTCCCTGAGGATTTTCATGGCGACCCGGTCCCCATCGGCGGGCGTCTCCGCAGGGTGGACGAGGTGTCCTGCGGGTTTGTCAATCGCCACCAGCCACTCGTCTTGATAGAGGATGGGCAGGGGGCTGTCGGTGTTGTCCACAGGAAAAACGGGCAGGCGATCAGGCGGCTTTGGGTTGATGCTTTTTCCGGTATTCCCTGAGATACTTAAATCCGACGAGGCGGTTGTTTTCTTCGTCGAGGAGGCGGTACCCCGCGCAGTTCAAGCTGGTCCGGAGGGTCAGGCATGGCACCTGCTGGAACAGGGGTTCGGCATTATGGCATTCCTCGAGGCGGTAGTTGGGAATACGGGAGCTCAGGTGGTGGATGTGGTGGAAACCGATATTGCCGGAGAACCACTGGAGGATTTTGGGGAGTTTGTAGAACGAGCTGCCTTCGAGCGCTGCCGCTGCGAAGTTCCAGTTATCTTTACGGGCCCAGTAAACGTCCTCGAACTGGTGTTGCACATAGAACATCCAGACCCCTGCGGTGGTGGAAATCAGGCAGATGCTGAGTTGCAGGACAACATACTTTTGCCATCCCAGGAAGTAGCAGCCAATGGCGACCATGACGGCAATGCCGAGGTTGGTCCAGAGCACAGAAAGCTGGTCTTTCCTTTTGGCTTTTTTCGATGGAAACCGCTGCCAGACCAAAAACAAGAACATCGGGGCGATGGTAAAAAGGATGAGCGGGCTGCGCACAAGCCGGTAGGCGAGTTTGATTGCCTTGGAGGAGGCTTCGTATTCCTCCACGGTCATGGTCCAGATGTCACCCTCGGCGCGACCGTCCAAGTCGCCTGCGCTGGAGTGGTGAATTCCGTGTTCCCAATGCCAGAACCGGTAGGGCGTAAACGTCAAAACACCTGTGATGTAGCCCAGGATGTCGTTGGCTTTGCGGGATTTGAAAAACGACTGGTGACCGCAATCATGGAAAATGATAAACGTCCTCACGGTCAGTCCGGCGGTGAGTAAGATCAGGGGAAGGGTCAGCCAGAAGGAGATGTCGTAGACAAAGTACATGGCCACCCAAAGGCCGAGCATCGGCAGCAGGGTGTTGGCAATTTGGCCGATGGCTTTTTTCAGGCTGGGTTTCTGGTATTTCACCACAATCTTGCGCCATGCCTTCGGGTCCTTGTAGACGTCGGCTTTGTCTATGATGGTTTCGCTGCTCACTCTGGAAGCTTAATCGTCGATACTCTCCGAGTCCGCAACCAAATAAGATATTTTTATGATTCGAGGCAACTACGGCGCAAACTCACCTCGTCGCGCGGGAAACAGGCTGAAATGACCATCGCATCACTGAATCTCCTCACCCTGGATGGGGTGTACCTGAAGAGCACCCACCGAAAATGATTTTTTGATGGGTGTTACCTGATTGCCAGAAGGGTATGATGCCAAACCTGATCCAGCGACAAGGTCAGTCACGCAGGGAGAGGAATTTCTCGAGCCCCTCCCGATTCTTCACCTGTGCGAGCATTTTTGATTTTTTCAAATACAGGGGGGCCGTGTCGTGGTGCGCGATTGGTTCGTTCTCTGCTTTTTTGAGCAGGGCCGCCAGCTTGTCGGCGTCCTTTGTTTGCACGTTTTTTCCGAGTGCTTTGATACACTTGCCACCGGCAAAATAGTATCTGCTTTGCCCGCTGCTATCGATGGTGGCAGTCTGACCATTCGCATTGGTTCCCTGCGTAAAGCGCCATGATTGATACGCCGAGTAGACAAAGAACAGGCTTCCATCCTGGTAATAGTAAGTCACATCCTCACCTCCGTGGTCACCGCCGGAGGATATGTGTAATTTTTTGAGTTCCCCGGATGCGTTCTCGTAGCGGGTCAGCGTAACCCCATGAGGTTCCTCGTCTTCGCCGGTCTTAATAATCGTTTTCTTCAGCGATGCATCACCCTGAATCTGATTGTACCACTGGCGGATTTGTTTGATCTCAGCCTCGTTTGCTGCCTGCGTGAAATCACTCAGAAGAGCGAACATCAAAAGAACCAGCCCGAATGGCAGATGGAATTGCTTCATGTCGCAGGCTAGATCACCGCGCCCGTGCTGACGAGAATTAAATGCATCATGCATGTGTTATGTACAAGGATCCACCCTGTGACTCCTGATCCACACCCGCACGGACGGGCCAAATAGAACCTTGACCCATCATCTGCGATCTTTTATCCCTATTCCGCAACCCGCCGACCTGGTTTTTAGCTTTGCTAGGTTCCGGTTTCAGGGTTTGTATCAACATGTTTTTTTGGAAGCATGTTAGGATCTGGGATTTTAGAAACAATCAACGACAGCTACCATGAAACAGCCAATTCTTACCCTCGGCCTCACCGGCCTTCTCACCATGATCACTTCCACCACCATCACGGCATCCGAGCCGCTTCCGGTCCCCGAACGTGGTTTCATCAGCTCCCAACCCGGAAAAACCTGGGAAGAGGGTCTGATCAGCGGCAATGGAACGATGGGCGTCAACATCCAGAGCAAGCCTCTCGACGAGCGGATTATCTTCACTCACGAGCGACTGTTCATGCCGATGGGCAAACCCCATGTGCCGCCTGACCAGTCCGCCCACCTGCCGGAACTGCGCAAACTGATCGCCGCGGGCAAGTACAAGGAGGCGGAGGAACTCCAGTTCAAGCACTCGCAACAGAAGGGCTTCATGTATCCGGATTTCTTTGTTCCTGCCTTTGATCTTTCCATACGGAGCAAGGCGGAAGGCAAAGTCCGTGACTATGCACGTTCGGTGGATTTTCAAAAGGCCGAAGCCGTCGTCCACTGGGCCGACGACCGCGGTGTGTTTGAGCGCCGGACCTTCGTCTCCCGCAAGGACGGCGTGGCGGTTATCCTGCTTACCGGCCCGAAGCCGGGATCGCTCGACTGCAAACTGAAACTCGAACCGCGCGAGCCGAGCCAGGAGTTGAACAAAGACAACGACATCAACAAGCGCTCCGATGAGATGTTCAAAGAGCACTTCGGCGACATCCGCAGCACGGCCACGGCTGACTCGCTCGGCTTCAACGCCCGCTTCCTGCGTTCGTACCCCGGCAGCATCCAATCGGTCGAAGGCAAGTCCCGCGTGCTCGTCACCGGCGGCAGCGCCGAGCCTCAAAAAGACGGCACGCTCGCCGTCAAGGGCGCGGACCGGGTTCTCCTGCTCGTTGAAATCAACCTGCTTACGGAGAAGGAGAAGGCGCCGAAATCAAAACTCGCCGCACTGCCGGCCGACTACGGCAAGCTGCTTGCAAGGCACGTCCCCTTGCATGGCAAACTCTTCAACCGCATGAAACTCGACCTCGGCGGTGGCGCCGACCACCAGAAGCCGACCGAGCAACTGATGAAGGAGTCGACATTTGAAAACATGAACCTCGCCTGGTTCGAGAAGCAGTTTGACGCCGGCCGTTACAACATCATCTGTGCCACTGGCGAGCTGCCGCCGAACTTGCAGGGAGTCTGGGGCGGCACCTACGTTCCCGGCTGGGCCAGCGACTACACCCACAACGGTAACGTCCCGTCCGCCGTCGCCAGCATGCTGATGGGCAACACGCCCGAACTCATGCTCGCCTACGTCAGCTACATCGAGTCGCTGGTCCCCGACATGCAGCTCAACGCGAAGCACTTCTACGGTGCCCGTGGCATCGTGCTGCCATCACGCACCTCGACCCACGGCTACAACAACGCCTTCGGCAAAAACTTCGCCGGCGGCATGTGGGTAACCGGCGCGGCCTGGGCGGCCCATTTTTTCTACGACTACTACCTCTACACCGGTGACGAGAAGTTCCTGCGCGAACGCGCGCTGCCGTTCATGGAACAGGCCGCTCTCTTCTTCGAAGACTACCTCTACGAAGGCCCCGACGGAAAATACATCTTTTCGCCGACCCAGTCGCCTGAGAACTGGCCTGCAGGATCCAAGTCGCAGGCGACCTTCAACGCCACCATGGACGTGGCCTCGTCGAAGGAACTGCTCACCAACCTGATCGCCGCCTCCCGCAAGCTCGGCAAAAACGCCGACAAGATCCCGGTCTGGGAAAAAATGCTCACGAAAATGCCGGAATAC
>JARFRT010000330.1 GCA_029287105.1 Akkermansiaceae bacterium
CGCCGCATACGCCCTTCGGCCTAGTACGGCTTGCATTCAAACCCTACGGGTTCTCGTCCCGTAGGTTGGGTAGCACGTATAAAGCAAATCACCCCAACTCTCAGAACGGAGAGCTGGGGTGAAATGGCAACCTGTACGGGACTCGAACCCGTGTTGCCGCCGTGAAAGGGCGGAGTCCTAACCACTAGACGAACAGGTCGCTTTCTTGTGGTGCGCTGGGCGCGGGCGGAAATTGCCAGAAGTTTCCAGTTTGACAAGAAAAAACGACACTAAAAACTTTTACCCCCTCAAAAACCTTTCAGACTTTTGAACTTTCAGCATGGCCCGCGTTTGGTTAAAGCTACCCGTGTGAAACAAGTCAACTACGTCGATCGGGGCCGCCGGATTTTCAATATGGAAATCGAGGAACTCCAGAGAGTATCCGCCTCATTGAACGGTTTTTTCGCCGATGCGGTTGAATTACTGAAGGAATGCCTTGAAAACAAAGGGAAAATCGTCGTCGTCGGCATCGGGAAATCGGGGAATATCGGCCACAAAATCGCCGCCACCCTCAATTCGACCGGCTCTACATCCGTCGTGTTGAACTCCCAGAATGCCCTGCACGGCGACCTCGGCATCCTTTCGGACGGCGATGCCGTCATCGCACTTTCCTACTCGGGAGAAACCGCCGAGTTGCTCGACCTACTGCCGTTTATCAGGCGATTCGACGTCAAAGTCATCGGGATCACCGGCAAAGCGGAATCGACGCTGGAACAACACAGTGACGCCACCCTGCTCACGGAGATCAGCCGCGAAGCCTGCCCGCTCAATCTTGCCCCGACCTCCTCCTCCACCGCCATGCTGGTGATGGGGGACGCCCTGGCGATGGTGCTTCTGGAGTCCAGGGGCTTTACCGAAGAGGATTTTTCCAAGTTCCACCCCGGTGGTTCCCTGGGCCGCGCCCTGCTTACCACAGTGGACGACATCATGCGCAGTGGCGACGCACTGGCGGTCATCCGCCCCGCCCACACCGTGCAAGACGCCCTCACCGCCATGAGCCGGGCCCGCAGTGGGGCCTGCATCGTGGTCGCCGCCGACGGCACCATGGCGGGCATTTTCACCCATGGCGACTTCGCCCGGTCATTCCAGGAAAATCAAGCTATCGGCAACCTGCCGGTCAGCAAGTTCATGACCACCAATCCGATCACCCTGCGATCGGACTCGCTTGCCGTTGAAGCGATCACCACGATTGGGACCCACCGTGTTGATGACATCGTGGTCTTGGATCAAAACAACCACCCTGTCGGCCTCATTGACACCCAGGATTTTGCCCGCTTAAAACTCATCTGAAGAAAATGCCCCCTCGCCTCCTCCTCCTTATGGCCGTTCTCCTCCCGGGTTTTTCCTCCTGCGGAAAACCCGACCCGTCCAAGGCCCCGGTGATCAACACGCCGGCGGGAGCCAAGGTCGACCTCAGCAAGGTGAGTCTGGTGCTCGCCAACACCCGGATCACACGGGTCAACGGAGACCATTACGTCCTGGACTTCGACTACACCGTACACAATCAAGCCGGTGCCCACATTGCCTTCCTCTGCCTCTACAACGAAATGGACGACCTGATCGAGGTCAACCTGAGCGACAAGGAGGGCCACGATCTCGTTCTCGGCAGACGCCCGCTGGACGGGCTGACGCTGACCGCCCCCAGACATCTCCGTATCCCCATCGGTGAAACAACCCGGAGCTACACCGTCCCCCTGATGCCGGCACTGCACGAAAAAGGCGATCCCATCAGTGTCCGTGTTCGGCTCCATGCACCGTCACGCTACGATGAACTGCGTAGCAGCGTGGAAGCCCCCACCACCCAAGTTCCCTGGCCGTAATACGCCAGGCCCGCAGAATCGCCAAACTTCAAACTTGCAACTTCGGTCTTCCCAAGCACACTCCGCCCCCACCGAATATCAATTATTCATTTCTCCACCCATCCATTCATTTATCACCATCATGGCATCCATCGTCGCAACCAACGTCAAACGCGGTCAGTGTATCAAATACGAAGGCGAGACCGGCATCGTTCTCAACCTCGACCACCGTACACCCGGTAAGGGCAATGCTCTCATTGCCGCCACCATCCGCTCCTTCCAATCGGGGAAAACCAAAACCATCCGCTTCGCATCCAGCGACAAGGTTGAGATTGTGGAAACGGATCGTCAGAAACTTGAGTTCTCCTATGCAGATCCGACCGGCTTCCATTTCATGGACATGAATACCTATGAAACCATCACCCTGGACCCCGAATTGATCGGCGACAACAAGGACTATCTGGCCGAAGGCATGACTGCCGAGGTTCTGTTTATCGAAGGCAGCGCCGTCACTGTCGACGTCCCCGCCGTGGTCGAACTCACGGTGACCGAATCATCCGAGAGCATCAAAGGCGATACCGCGAACAACCCGACCAAGCCGGCCACCCTGGAAACGGGCAAAATCGTGCAGGTCCCGCTTTTCGTCAAACCCGGCGACAAACTCAAGATCAACACCACGGACGGATCCTACTCCGGCCGGGCCAACTAAGCACCCCCCGTAGCGGTGGGCTTGAACCCGCGTCGCCACACCCACACGATTTCCACAGCGGGTTGCTTTGACGAGCGACCCGCTGTTTTTATTTGCCCAGCCAGCCGCTACCCCATAACATTCCTCATCCCGCCGCCCCAGCGGCGCACTCCCCCATTTCCCATTTCCCAACTAACTATCTCCCATGACCTGGAACGATCAATTTCTTAAACTCTTCCGCAGCTGCGTGGAAAAATACCGCGGCGGCAACGATGACTTCCACTCCTATTACGAGCCGGACGACATCACCTTCCTCAAGTCGGTCGGATACAAACCACGCGAACTCTTTGACTTTGTCGAGGATCTCGTCGATGAGGACGTGCCGAGCGAATCCACCGCCCTGCTCGTCGCGGCGGTACGTCGCGACTACTTACTCACCGTGCAGGAAGGCGTGCACAGCGATCACGAAATCACCACGGACGACCTCCCGACCTTCGGCGACACTCTGGACGAGATCCCCTACTTCCCCCGCATCCTGCGCAAGGCCCGGGCGAAACTCCGCGGCGAACTCGACCCCGACATCATGTACGGCTGCGGCGGCGACCGAAAATTCCTGCGCGACCACGGCGACATCCACCCCGCCGACTTCCTCCGCCATGTCTGGGCCAGCGGTGATGACGACAGCCACATCATCGACTACGTCCGCTCGCACGACTCCGTGGCATAATCGTCCCAATCATCACCACCCACTTGCCGCCCCAGCGGCACACTTCTTCCCATTTTCCATGACCAAAGATTACCAAGGCGAACAGATTCTCGTCGTCACCCGCGCCCTCTTCGACAGCCTCGGCGACTTCCAAGGCATCAACACCGAGGTGGATCAATACCTGCCGTCGCTGCTCAACCCTGAGAACAATTTCTTTATGGATCGTGGCGCCGCTGAAGACGATCCGTCTCACAAGCAACTCATCCCCTACTGCATTTTCAGCATCAAGGATGAAACAGGGACCCGCTATCTCCATTACACCCGCGGCAAGTCCGGCGGCGAATCCCGACTGCACGCCCAGGTATCAGTCGGCATCGGCGGCCACATCAACCCGATCGACCAACGTGAAGACCATCTGGGAATGCAAACCTACATGGCGGGCGTCGAGCGCGAGATCGATGAAGAACTCAATATCACCGGTGGCCACACCAACCAAATCGTCGCCCTGCTCAACGATGACTCGAACCCCGTCGGCCAGGTCCACCTCGGGGTCGTGCACATGATCGAACTCGAAAACGACGGCGTGCACGCCAACGAGGACGCCATCGCCAATCTGGCCCTGACCACCCTCGAAGACCTCCGCGGCGACCTCTACGACCGGCTCGAAACCTGGACCCGCTGCTGTGTCGACGTGATTGAGGAGTTGTAATCACCCAATGGCACAGTCTGTTCCGTGCAGAACAGACCATGCCAGGCAGCCAACTGACTGCCAGGCATTTACTTACGCCTTGCCGGGCACCGGCGGGACTTCCACGGGAAGCTGGATCGGGCCCTTTTCGAAATCAAGTGCCGTGGGCGTGCAGGCGTGGTTGTAGAGCGGCGATTTCTCGTTGACCATGAGATCACTCCAGCGGACCATCTGGCCGGTGTAGGCGGAAATACGGCCCATGATCGCCACCGTGGTGACCTCGGCGATGCGTTTGGCCTCGTTGAGCGGCTTGCCCGTCATCACGCCGCGGATCAAGTCCACGTGCTCCTGAACCATGCCATTGCCAGAGTCCATCTTGATTTCCGGGATGGTGACATCCTTGCCTTTCAGCTTGCCGCCTCCGTAGCAGGAGCCTTCGGTGCCGGTGAACATCTCACCCACCCGGCCGTAGGCGCCGGAAAGCTGACGGCACTGGCTGTGGATATGAACGTCCTCTCCGAAGTCGTAATCCACACTGAAGAAATCAAACATGTTGCCAGTTTCGCGCCGGGTACGTCCGCCGAATCCGAGTGCCGTCACCGGCAGGCGTCCGAGGAACCAGACCGCCACGTCGAGGTTGTGAACGTGCTGCTCCACAATGTGGTCGCCGGACATTTCGGTGAAATTGAGCCAGTTGCGGGTGATGTAGGATGCGTCCGACTCACCTGCGTTGCGGCGCTTGATCCACGGTATTCTGCCGTTCCACTGGACGATCCCGCCTTTGATCTCACCGATCGCGCCGGCGTCGATTTTCGCCTTGTTGCGCAGGTAGTCGGCCGAGTGGCGGCGCTGGGTGCCGCAAACGACGGCGAGCCCCTTGCTCTTGGCCTTTTCGCCAGTGGCGATGACCGAGCGGGCTCCCACCGGGTCCACGGCTACGGGTTTCTCGATGAAGCAATGTTTCCCGCCCTCCACGGCGGCGGCGAAATGCACCGGCCGGAACGCCGGCGGGGTGGCCATCAGCACGTAGTCACAATCGGTTGCCATCACTTTCTGATAGTTGTCGTAGCCGTCGAAACAGCGGTTCGCGGGAACACCGAATTTTTTGCCGGCGGCCTCCGCCTTGTTCTTGAATGC
>JARFRT010000365.1 GCA_029287105.1 Akkermansiaceae bacterium
CACACGCTTGCCCTTGGCCAGCTTGGCAATCTCCGCATGCGCATCCAACTGGTCGAGGTACAACCCGGTCTTCTGCCCATCGAGCAGATCAATTTCAAACTTCACCCCACCTTCCACCGTCGGGGCTTCGACGATAAACACTCCGGGGTTTTCGCCAAACATCATCGTAATCTCCTCCTCCAGACCCTCGGCCGATAACATCGGTGAATCATTGCGCAAAATAATCGATAACGGCTCAAGCAACTCCTTCAACACCTGGGCAATCAACTCCCGGTGCAAGTACATCGCCAGAGTCAAGGTCTGCATCACCACATGGTCGCCGTAACGATCCACCACCACGCCCGGCAGGCCATCCGACTCGCTCCAGACCAGACGCGCCAGTCGGGGGTCGATGCCCGAACGCTCACGCAATGCCACCGCCTGGCCGATGCGCCGCTCGAAAAACTCCCTGTCGAGCTTCTGTTTCCGCCGCGAAATCCTCCGCGCCACAATCTGCGACTCCGGGTTGTAGATCGCCGTCCCGAGTGGGCGGTCACGGTAGTCCTTCAGTGAGATCACGTCCCCCGGCTTGGGGTCACCAAAGAGTTTGCGTATCTCGGAGGCGTACACCCAATCGTGACCGTGGAAAATACGTGCGCGTGGTTTGACAATGATTCCTGGCATGGCACAGACAGTAGAAGCACAAATGGCGGGGCAATAAGAGACAATTCTTAGCCTTCCATCTCCCCGCGCCCGCCTCTTCCCTCTTGCCTCTCACCTCCTCCGGTGGCATTCTTCCCCCTGTCATCGTCATGCCCAAGCCTCATTCCCATCCCGGCGGAAACTACGCCATCGCCCGCATCGACCTCCCCGGTGCCGGCACCCACGGGTGGCAGGTCCGACTGCAGCGCCGCGGCATCAAGTATGGCAAGTTTTTTGCCGACCGCAGCCACGGCCACCCGGATCGGGCCCTGCATGCCGCCGTGCGCTGGCGCAACAAACTTCTGGAAAAAATCACCGACCGCGCCCGCATCTGCGAGCTCTCCCTGCGCAACAGCTCGGGGGTCGTCGGCGTCTCGAAAATCACCGTCGTCAGCAGCAACGGCAATTCCTACCATTTCTGGCAGGCCACCTGGTCGCCCACACCCGGCCAGCGCCGCTGTGTCAAGTTCTCCATCAAACGCTACGGCGACACCGAGGCATTCCAGCGCGCCGTCGAGGCAAGGATCAACGGGATAGGTCCGTAAACGAGGCCTCCCCCCTTCTTCTCGCCCTATCGGATGCGTGACTTGACTCCACCCTTTCCACACCAGACTTTTTCTGGCAGTTTCTCGCCAGTCATTCTTATCACATCATGCACAAACTCTTTCTCCTCGACGGTATGGCCCTGGTCTACCGGGCCCATTTTGCTTTTTTCCGCAACCCGATTCTCACCAGCAAGGGGCTGAATACCTCCGCCATCCTCGGGTTCACCAATGCGCTGTTAGACGTTATCGACAACCAGGCTGCCAGCCACGTTGGCGTCGCATTTGACACCTCGGCAGCCACCACACGGCACAAGATCTTCCCGGAATACAAGGCCCAGCGCGAAAGCATGCCCGAGGAACTCGCCACCGCCATCCCCTACGTCAAACGCCTCTGTAAGACCATGGGCATCCCGGTGCTCGAACTCGACGGCTACGAGGCGGACGACATCATCGGCACCCTCGCCCACCGGGCCGACCAACAAGGCGACATCCACACCTACATGGTCACGCCCGACAAAGACTTCGCCCAGCTCGTCAGCCCCACGACCACCATGTGGAAACCAGGACGGCAGGGAGGCAACCACGAGCTGCTCGACGTCGCCGCCATCCAGGCACAATGGAATGTCGAGGACCCGAAGCAGGTCATCGATATCCTCGGCCTCTGGGGCGACGCCTCCGATAACATCCCGGGCGTCCCGGGCATCGGCGAAAAAACCGCCAAAAAACTCATCAGTCAGTTTGGTTCCGTCGAAAACCTTCTCGCCTCCACCGACCAACTCAAGGGCAAACAAAAGGAGAACCTCGAGAAATTTGCCGAGCAAGCACGGCTGTCCAAGCTGCTGGCCACGATCATTCTCGACGCCCCGATCGATGTCACCTGGGACGACCTCTGCATCGGCGGCCGCGACGACGACGCCACCCGGGCGCTGCTGACCGAACTCGAGTTCAACGGCATTGGCAAACGCCTCTACGGCAAGGATTTTGTCGCCGGCCGCGGTTTCCAACCCAGCACCACGGAGGGCAGCCCGTCACCGCGGTCAGATGATCCGGCCGAGCCCGCCGCCCCGCTTGCCGAGCTCAAAACCATCGCCGACGTCGACCACCGCTACCATCTGGTCGCCACCGTCAACGACCTGCACTCACTGGTCAAAAAACTCTCACTCGTCGACCGCCTCTGTTTTGACCTTGAAACCACCTCGCTCGACCCGCGCAGTTGTGACATCCTCGGGATCGCCTTTGCCACGGAAGCGCACGAAGCCTACTTCGTGCACACCGGCCCGGGAAGTCACCTCACCACCCGCATGGTCCTCGACAAACTCGGCGTCATCTTCCACTCAAAACTGGAAAAAATCGGACACAACCTGAAATTCGACCTCTCGGTGCTGCTTGCCCATGACTACCGGGTCAGCGGGCCCTTTTTCGATACCATGCTCGTCCACACCCTCGTGTCGCCCGAGCAAAGGCACAGCATGGACTTCATCGCCGAGTCCCTGTTAGGATACAGCCCGGTCAAGCTCAAGGACCTTGCCGAAAAAGCCGTCGAGCCCGAAGCGGACCTCTTCGGGCTGACAGAGGAGGCCGCGCCAGCCACCAAAAAGAAGGGGAAGAAAAAGGGACTCAACATGGCGCTGATCCCGGTGGCCGACCTCGCCGACTACGCCGCCGAGGATGCTGACATCACCTACCAGCTCGCCGAGGTCCTACGACCTGCGCTCGAAAAATGCGGCCAACTCCCCATCTATCAGAACATCGAAGCCCCGCTACTGCCCGTGCTGACCGCCATGGAAAACGAGGGTATCGCCGTGGACATCGTCGCGCTCAAGGACATCGGCGACGGCCTCGCCAAGCGGATCGCCACCCTCACCGAACAAATCACCGAGGCCGTCGGACACGAATTCAACCTGAACTCACCGAAACAGCTCGGCGAAATCCTGTTCGGCGAAATGCAACTCGTCGAAAAACCCAAAAAAACCAAAACCGGACAGTTCAAAACCGATGAACAAACCCTGTCGGCCCTCGCCGCCAAACACCCGGTCGTCGCCGACATCCTCGCCTACCGGGAGGCCAGCAAACTGAAATCCACCTACGTCGACGCCCTGCCGGCCCACGTTTCCGCCCGCACCGGCCGCGTCCACACCCATTTCCACCAGTTGCTCACCTCAACGGGTCGGCTTGCATCCAGTAATCCCAACTTACAAAACATCCCGGTGCGCTCCGCCGCGGGGCGCGAGATCCGCAAGGCCTTTGTGCCGAGGGATAAAACCCACACC
>JARFRT010000450.1 GCA_029287105.1 Akkermansiaceae bacterium
GTGCTAACATCGTCGGCAGCGTCAGATGTGTATAAGAGACAGGTAGTGTTGTTATTTTCATACTTGTAGTTGTTCGGGTGTGAAGACGATAGGTTGTTTTTGTAGGGCGGACGGGTTGACCCAGAAAATGGGTGCCTCGCTTTCAAAGGCGTGTCTCGCATCGCAGTTGAGTGTAGCCTCGCCACGCACTGCGGCAAAGAAGTTTTCGAGGTGCGGCTGGTGCGGCGGCTTGTTGAGCACGCCGGGGATGGCAAATTCCTCGGGCGCGGCGGACTCGTAAGACGCGACGCCGTCGGACGACTTCGGCTTCGGCGCCGCCGGCTTTTTGCGGAGGTAGCCACGTTTGATCAGGTCGTCCCATGGTTCGGCGCTGCTCTCGCGGTAAATCGCGCTGTTGCCTGACATCTCGGATGTCTTGACGGTGCCCTCGGTGCCCATGAAGCTCTCGTAGAAGCCGCCGCCGGAGCTGGTGGTCGTCAGCACTTGATAAAACGCACGCACTGGCCCTTGCGGGGCGTCGTACTCGAAGATGGCCATGACGTTGTCAAAGTGCTCGCGCGTCTTGAAGTAGTCATTGCCGCCGGAGGCGAAAACGGACTTCGGCTGGCAGCCGAGGAACCAGTTGAACACGTCGATCTGGTGGGCGCCGAGGTCGGAGATCGGTCCGCCGGACAGGTCGCGGTAGAAGCGCCAGTTCATGAACTGGTGCATGTCCTTGAATCCGTACTTGTCGAGCACGGTCTGATCGATGGCGAGGCTCTTCTTATAACTGATGTCCTGGGACGATGTCAGGGCGCGGTTCCACTGGCCGTTGATGTTGACGATGGTGCCACAGATCTTGTTGTGGTTGATCAGGTGGTCGAGGGTGAACCGGTAGCGCGGGTTGCTGCGGCGTTGGTGGCCGATCTGGCAGAGTTTCTTATTCCGCTCCATGGCGCGCACCATTTCCCGGGCACCGTCGAGGGTGTTGGACATCATTTTCTCGCAATAGACGTGCAGTCCGGCGTCGAGGCATTTGACCGTGTGCGGCGAGTGCCAGAAGTCCGGGGTGGCAATGATGGCGACGTCGAGGTCCTTTTCCTTTTCCAGGAGATCGTCGATGTCGGTGTAGCGGTTGGGGACGTGTCCTTGCACGGCGCGGACCTTGCCGGCACCACCGCGGCGGTTGTAATCCCAGATATCGCAGACCGCCTGGAAGTGGATGCCCGGAATGTTGGACATGCTTTCGAACAGCACACGGCCCTGTTTGCCCATGCCGATCAGGGCGACGTTGATCTTGTTGTCGCCTTTATCGGCGGCGTTGAGGATGGTCGGGGCCCCGAGCACCAGCCCGGTTCCGGCGAGGGTGCCGCTTTTTGAGAGAAATTCGCGTCTTTTCATGATAGTAGTACGATAGTTTGACGGTGGTTGCGATGAGCTGAGGTTACGCGGCTGATTACCACTTCTTGAGGAGGCAGAAACGGTTGTGGTTGGCCCAGTTCAGGGCCATGGCGATGAGCACCATGTGGATGCCGAGCCAGGCGATGCCGGCGTCTTGCTTGATCAGGATCAGGCCCCAGGTCAGGCTGATGTAGACGAGGCCAAGGAGAAACAGGCTGACCCGGCTGGCAACGCCAAGCAGGATGGTGAGGCCCAGGATGATCAATACGGGTCCGAGGATGCCGCCGTAGATCTTGAGCGCCCATCCCATCATCAGCGGTTCTTGGGCGAAGTTGGCTTCCATCGATTCGGGGATGCCGTGGTAGTTGTCCAGCGCGTAGCCCTTGGATGAGGCCGCTTCGGTGAGGTTGGCGTCATACACCTCGCCGTCGACTTCGATCGGCTTTTCGCTCATATTGACACCGGCGAATTTTTCGATACCGGTCTGGATGGCACGTACTCCAAGCCAGAGGCGGAGCAGGAGGGCAGCGAAGGTGAGACCGAGCGTGTTATTGGCTTTTTTTGAATCAGTGGACATGGTGGTTGGGTGTAGTGTGGTTTTGATATTCAGAATAGTTAGTATTGAACTTGCTGGGAACTTACTGGGAAGTGAGCTTAATGGTCGAACTTAGCTGTCGATGGAGGCGGTAATTGTTTGCCCGATGCGCCATGACGCTTTGCCCGGGCCTTTGCTTCATCTCCGTGGCTCTGTGTCGATTAATACGTGCCGATGCCCGTAAGCTTTCAGGGAATATGCGACATATTTCCCCTGTGAGTCAAGCGCAGTGAGCTACCAAATGATTTGGCCAACGGCATGGAGGAGAATCCCGACCAGACCACCAAACAGGGTGCCGTTGATTCGGATGAACTGGAGGTCGGGCCCGACCTGTTGTTCGAGCTTTTTCATCAGGGTGTCGGGATCCCATTCCTCGATGGTCTGGCGGATCATGGTTTCGAGGTGCGCGCCATGTTGGTCGAGGATCTGGGTGATACCATCAAGCAGGACGGATTCGATGTTATGAGCGAGTTCCGGGTTCTGGTCGATGGCGGTTCCTACGGCGACGATCGCGGTGCCGAGGTGGTCGATGCTGTGGGGTGCCTCGCGGGTGAGATCGTGGTCGAGCCCCTGACGGAGCTGCCGCCAGAGACGCACGGCGAGTTCGCCGCTCTGCGGGTCATCGAGCCAGTGGTCGCGGATGCGGACGAGTTGGTTGATCAGTTCGGGATGGCTGCCAAGTTGTGTGTGCATCCGCGCGAGCTGCTCGTGGATGATGTCCCATAGCGGATCCTCCGTATCCTCGCTGGCAGAGAGGAGTTGTTCCCTGGCATCGTCAGTCGCACGTTCCGAGATGCCCTCGGCAATGGCGCGCGAAACACGTCCTAACAGAGGTATTTTCCCAAGCGGAGCCTTGCGGCCTGCGGCGGTTTCGATGCCGTCTTTGTTGGCGGCAAGTGCGGTGGCGATCTGGACGAGAAGCGGGGCGAGAAGTTGCCGGTAGCGTCTTTCTGCCAGCAACCATGCCAGCAGTTTCTGGCTGATTTCGTGTGGCTGCAGTGTGCGTAATTGGTCGATGAGTTTTTCCGAGATGGCCTGGTGGGCGTTGTGCGTTTCCAGGGCGTCGAGCGCGGTCGGCACGGTCTGCATGACCTGCCGTGCCAGTTTGTTAGCCTGCACGGGTGACGTCATCCAGTGACCCATACGCTGCACGAGCTGAAGCTCACGGGCTTGTTTGCAAATGCGGTCGGCGGTCAGGAAGTTTCCCCGGACGAATTGGGCGAGTGCCCGGCCAATGCGGTCTTTTTCCCGGGGGATCACTGCCGTGTGCGGGATCGGCAGGCCGAGAGGGTGACGGAACAGGGCGGTGACCGCAAACCAGTCGGCCAGCCCGCCCACCATGCCTGCCTCGGTGAATGCCCGTAGCCATTCAAGCCACGGCCATTGGTGCTGGTAGCTGCGGGAGAACACATAGAGCCCGGCCATCACGGCGAGGATGCCGGTGGCGACCACGCGCATGCGTCGCAGCCTTGTGCTGTCGTCAGGATGCGCGGCGAGGGGGTGGTCCGATCTCATGCGCGGGGACTATCGAGCTGACTTCGGCTGCGGTCAAATCCCGATATTGTCCCGGCTCCAGACCGGGGTCGAGATGGATGTCGCCGGTGCTGACCCGGTGGAGGGCGGTGACCCGGTTGCCCACGGCGTGGAACATGCGCTTGATCTGGTGGTAGCGTCCCTCGTAGATGGTGAGTTTCGCCTGGCGGGGCGCGAGCACCTCGAGCCCGGCTGGTCGGGTGGTGAGATCCTCATAGGCAAAGTAGATGCCGCGGGCAAAATGCGCGTGGGTGTCCGCCGTGATCGGGTCGGCCGTTGCCACGAGGTAGACCTTGGGCACACCTTCACCCTTTTGTTGCGGTGGCTCGGTCAGTCGGCGCGACCATTTGCCGTCGTTGGTCAGGATGAGGAGTCCGGTGCTGGCGCGGTCGAGTCTGCCGGCGATGTGGAGGGTTTGTCGCTCGTCGATGAGTTCCATCACGGTTGGGTGCTGGCTGTCGGTGGTGGCGCTGAGGTATCCCGCAGGTTTGTTGAGCATGAGGTAAACCGGCGTGTCGCTGCGCAGCAATACGCCATCGAGCTCCACCTGGGTAAAATCGCCAATCTCGTGCTGGCTGTTTTTTTCCACCTCGCCATCCACGCGCACCCGACCTGCGGCGAGGAGCGGGCGGATGTCGCGCCGACCGTGTGGCGAGTGGTGGTAGAGAAAACGATCGAGCCTCATGAGGTGTCTGTTAGTCAACCGGGGTCACCCCTTTTTTGAGGATGATGTTCCCGTATTTGGCGGTTTCGCCGGTCATGACGACGGCGAACGCAGCCATAGCCCGATCGTAAAAGTCGAAGCGGTCGATGCGGCTGATGGCCGGTGCCTGGGGCGCGTGGATTTGGATGGGGACGAGGTAGGATGCCTCGACCGCGGGGTCGAGTGTATCGCCGTCCACGGCGGCCATCATGACCAGCGGGTCGTCGGCGTAGGCGTCGAGTTCGAAAAGCGGCAGGATCCCATCGAGCAGTGCCGGGATGCCGAGGCCGTCGGCGCGCAGGACGTTAGGATTGTAGCTGTCTCCGGGGAAGTGGGCGTCGGCGAGGATGATTTCATCGCCATGCCCCATCCGGCAGAGCACGGCGAGCAGTTCGGGGGAAATGAGGGGCGAGATTCCTTTGAGCATGGTGTCAGGTGGTGAGTGGTGAACAGGGAGTGATCAGGTGTTTTCTCAGATGGCACGGCGACCTTGACCTATTTTCCTCCAAGCATCAAGACATAGCGTGATGGGGTGGACGGAGTCAGGTGTCGATCCGCATGCGCGCACCGTCTCCACTGCACGTATCGTCTTGACTTCACATGGGGGTGGGACGCTAGGGTGTTGCACATCCCCATATACCTCGAGACGAGGGGTGGATAACAACAGCACCGAACCTATGAAAAACATCATCCAATATATAGCATCACTCGGAACTTGTGCGCTGGTGGCAGCGTGCGGATCAACAGGGGGCGGAGGGTCAACCACCGGTGGTGGCGACGCCGCCGCAGGAAGTTGGAAAAAGGTTCCCGGAGTCAGCAACACCGTGACCGGAAAACGCGAGGTGATGAAAGTCACGATCGATGGCCGTGAGGTGGTGGCGATGCTGGTCTGGCGTGATTACAGCGCCGCGCTCGATGGTGCCGTGACCAAGTGGTACGGCGACATGTCCACCCCGCCGCCGCGGTTTGTGGTCGAGTCGATGATGATTTCCATCGATGGCAAAGGTATGATCATTCCGCAGTCGAAGTCGCGCTATCTGGCGTCGCAGTGGATGAATGAGGTAAGCCATCTCGGGCTGAACCAGCGTGGTAAACAACTGCGCGTGCTGGTGGACGTCGGTGACGGTGCCGAGTCCTGGACGGCAACCTATGTCATCGATCCTGCCACCCTGACTCTGGTTTCCCACGCGGTCGGGGACGGCCCTGCCGTGCATAACGAAATCGTGGAATAGCGGAATCGTGCCATGAAACGGGCCCCGACCGCATTTGAACAGCGTGTCTACGACCTTGTCAGCCGCGTTCCGGCCGGGAAAGTCGTGACCTATGCGGCGCTGGCGCGCGCGCTCAACTGCGGCTCGGCCCAAGCCGTCGGCCAGGCGCTCAGACGCAACCCGTTTGCCCCGGAGGTGCCGTGCCACCGGGT
Source organism: Akkermansiaceae bacterium (assembly GCA_029287105.1). Lineage (GTDB taxonomy): Bacteria > Verrucomicrobiota > Verrucomicrobiia > Verrucomicrobiales > Akkermansiaceae > Oceaniferula. Next base: position 5,635 of record JARFRT010000450.1, read on the forward strand.
GATCAGGACCGACCTGACCATCGGTGGCTACGCGGGCAAAACCGACGGCGCCAAGCTCCGCAAAAAAATCGCCCTGCTCCGGGCCGAAGCGGTCGAGTTTGACCCGCACGGGGCACTGCTTACCGAGCAGGCGGTGATGACAAAATGGGCGAAGTGACAGGCGGACAGGCGGAAATCATCCCGTTGCCTCACTCCACGATGATGTACCACAGTGGGGAGATGCCCCAGCGTGATGCCGTTGCGTAAGTCACCTTCAGCCCGCATGATTCGACCTCTTGCTTGAGCTGGTTCATGGAGACTCCGACCCTGTCGTCAAAACGGCGCCTGCGGACGTATTTGCCGATTTTGCGAAAGGCCATGGAGGTCGAAAAACTATTGAAAAAGGAAATGACAATGGATCCTTTGCTGATTCGGCGCAGCTCGGACAAGGCCTTGACCCGGTCGGTCGCCTCGGTGAAGTGATGGAATAGGCGGTTGCATACCACGCTGTCGAATTGGCCTTCGGTGAAGCCGGAGTCGAAGACGTCACTTTCATAGAACTGCACGGCGACGGCCCGGGGCGGGCCGTTGCCCGTATTCGCGGAGGCCAGCTTCACCATCGAGGCCGCTCCATCAGCCCCTGAGATCATGACAAATTTCTCTTGGAGCAGCTTGGTCAGCCTGCCTGTGCCGCAGGGGAAATCCAGCACGTGGGCATCGACTGGGATTTTTTCCAAGCACCGGAGGATGGCATTTTTCTCGCGTTGATCCCGCTTGTTGTTTTCCCGGTATTCCGAGGGATACCTTGATGCCGCTAGTTCGGCTTTGAAACGATCACAATTCCTTCTCGTTTGTGTATCGACCAGAGTGTGTGTGACTTGACTCATAATAAACCGCGACGATAGCCGGAAATAATGATAAGCCGATGATAAAGTTGTGACATTCATGTCAGTACGACCAAGCCAGGGGGGGCAACCGTGAAATACGCGAAACACGCAAAAAATGGGCTTTCTGACGATGCTTCGGCAGGGCTGTGCCGCGGCACGCCATGCGGCATCAAGCGGGATAAAGTATCAGGATGAGCAAGCTGATTGTGCTGCTCGGGCGGTTCAAGAGACGGGGGTCGGGTTACAACGAAGGGTTCCTGTTGATCACGATGGAGCCCGCCATGTGATCATGCACGCAGCGCTTTTCCGCGCCAAAAATAAAGAGTGCATCAATCAGCCCGAAAAGCGGGACGTAGCTGAGCAGAGAGGTGAGGGCAA
>JARFRT010000462.1 GCA_029287105.1 Akkermansiaceae bacterium
CATCGTCACCATCACCGGCACCGACAAAGACGGTCATGCCTTCTCCACCGCGAGCCGGCTCCGGATTTACGGATCCGATCAATACCCGTGGGCGACCCAGGACGGGATGAAAATCAAACTCGTCCCCGAGAAAAAACGCTATGAACCCGGCGACACCGCACGCATCCTGGTCATGACACCGATTGAGGGCACCGCCCTCGTCACCATTGAACGCGCCGGTGTGCACCGCGAGTACCGCCGCGAACTCAAGGCCGATGACCCCGTCATCGAAATCCCCCTCACCGACCTCGATGCCCCCAACGCCTTCGTCTCCGTCATCGTCATCCGTGGCTCCGCCGACAGCCCGCGTAAGCACAAGGAACCGGCACTCAAACTCGGATACTGCACACTCAATGTCACCAACGTCAAAGACCGGTTGAAAGTCGCCCTGGATGTCGAGGGCAGCCAGCACCGCCCGGGCGAACCGACCACGGTCAGCGGCACCGTCACCCTGGCTGACGGCAGTCCCGCCGTCGGCGCCGAACTTGTCGTCTTCGCTGAGGACGAGGGCACCCTCGCCGTGGCGGGATATAACAACCCCGATCCCATGGCCGCCTTCCACGCCCCACGCCCCTTACTCGTCGACTGCGGCACATCCTTCTCCACCTTCATCGCCGAGAACCCGGACGACCGTGAATTCGCGAACAAGGGATTCACCAGTGGCGACGGTGAAGGCGACGACGCCTTCGGTGCAGGTGCCGAGCTCAAGATTCGCACCGACTTCAACCCCTGCGCCGTCTGGCTCCCCGCGGTCATCACCGATGCCAACGGAAAATTCTCCGCCACCTACACCAACCCGGACACCCTGACCCGCTATCGCGTCATCGCCGTAGCCCTGCATGGCAGCAGCAAATTTGGCAGTGCCGCCACCGATTACACCGTGGACAAACCGATAATGCTTGAACCTGCCGCCCCGCGCTACGCCAGCGAGGGCGACCAACTCAAACCCAAGGTTCTGGTGCAAAACAATTCCAAGTTTGAAGGCACCTGGGAGATTTCCCTCGCCACCACCAGCATCACCCAGGTCCCGTCAGAGTCCTCCACGTCACCATCAGGATCATCCACCTCGAAAACCATCACCCTCCAACCCGGAGGTGCCGGCACGGTTTATTTTGACGTCAAGTTCGCGGGTACGGGAACCGCCCGTTGGGTCTGGTCAGCCACCCCACAGCAGATCCAAGGGGGCGAACAACTCACCCCGGTCCTGTCGCGCGACCTGTCCGACAAGGCGGAAACGACATTCGAGGTCACCTACCCGGTCCCACTCATGCGCCAAGTCAAGTTTGTCTCGATGAATGACACTGGCAGACACAACCTGCTCGACGGTCTCAAATCCGACCTCCTCGAAGGCCGTGGCCACATCGATCTCGAGCTCTCGAACTCCCTGCTGCTCGAGGCCGCCGGCGCCGTCGACTTCCTCCTCCACTACCCCTACGGCTGTGTCGAGCAAACCACCTCAGCCATGATGCCCTGGTTCGCCGTGCGTGACCTCAAATCCCTCGTCCCCGGATTCCGCGACAAGGGGGAGGCCGATATCGCCAAAGCCATCCAGATCGGGGCCGACCGACTGCTCACCATGCAGACCCGCGACGGGGGCCTTGCCTACTGGCCCGGCGGCACCCAACCGGAAAAATGGGCCAGTTCCTACGGTGGCCTCGGCTTGTTGCTCGCCCGCAAACACGGTGCCAATGTTCCCGAGAGCGCGGTCACCCAGCTCACCACATGGCTGGCCCGGTCGCTGAAAGAAAAAGCCACCCCGGATGGCTCATACCACCGCCAGTGGGACTACGAAACACGCACCCGGGCACTCTACGTCCTCGCGCTCGGCGGCAAGCCCGAGTTGGCACTGCAGAATAAACTACTTGATGAACGCAGCCACCTCAACCCAACCGCCCGCGCGTTTCTTGCCCTTGCCATCCACAGCTCCGGCGGCGACCGCACCAGCGCCCTCAACCTGCTTAGCGACACCACCCCACGGGCGACCCGCACCCACTGGATGCGTTACCATTCGGACCATGCCATGAGCGTGCTTGCCTGGTCCGAGATCGCGCCCAAGGACGAGCGCGTCCACACCTCGATGCGCAACATGCTCGCCGGACGCAACCCCTATGGTCACTGGCGCACGACCTGGTGTAACTCATGGGCACTCCAAGCCATGAGCTCCTACGCCCGCAACGTCGAAAAAGACCGCGAGCCGTCAACGCTGCAACTCGTGACCAACGGGGAGACAAAAACCATCACCCTCGACTCCAATTCGCCGACCCAGACCGTGCGCGTGCCACTTCAAGCCGGGATGAAACTGATCGCAGCCAGCAACAACCGAGCTTACGCCAACATCAGGCTCAGCGCCAAACCCCAACTCGCCCCCACCGGTCCATGGGGACACAACGGGCTCTCCATCGTGCGCCGGTACGAACAGCTGCTCGCTGACGGCACCGTGCAAAAGATGGACCAACCTCGCATCGGCGACCTCATCAAGGTGAGCCTGGATATCACCTTCCCAGCCGCCATCGACTACGTCGTCATCGAGGATCGACTCCCGTCACTGTTCGAGGCTGTCAACAACGACTTCGCCAGTCAGAGCTCCCGCTTCAGCACCAATTCGGACAGCACATGGAGCATCGCCCACAAGGAACTCCGCTCGGACCGCGCGTCGTTCTTCATCAACCGATCCTGGCACAGCGGCACCCGCACCATCGCCTACCTGGCACGGGTCACCTCCGCCGGTATCGCCACCGCCCCCGCCGCCAAAGTCGAGGCGATGTACGACCCCGAACGCATCGCCCTCAGCGACAGCAAAACCCTGACAACCCTCAAGAATGAAACCATCGTCAGCGAGTAAACGATGGCTGTAAGTTCTAAACTCCAAGTTTCAAACTCCAAAAGCCAAGCAGGAAAGGCTACTTCACCTATCCTCCGCTGTGGACAGGAGTGTCCACACTCCCTATTCCCCGTCGCGGGCCGAAGGCCTAGGGAGGGGGGACACTCCTGTCCCCCGGCAACCCAAGCCAGCAACCCAAGTCTTCCTTTCCTGTGTATCGTGGTTAACAGCGAATGATCAACCCAAGTAAAAATTCGCCCGATCCGCCTGATTCGCGGTCAAAAAAACTTAGCTGGTATCCCCCTTTGAAACTCCACCTCCCATGCTGGCTCAAGAACCGGCCGAAAAATATTCGGCGCAAGTTCACCTGCACTTTCCTCGCCCTACTGGGGGTAGCCCTGACGAGCTACTACCTCCTTCCCTTTGCCTTCCCCGTCCCGTCCGGCATCACTGCCGGCCCCGGCACCTCGGTGATGCTGCTCGATCGCGACGGCGAACCACTCGGCCATTGGGTCCGACCCGACTACTATCGCCACCGCGCCACATCGCTCGATGACATTCCCGCCGACCTCATCCGGGCGACACTCGCCGCCGAGGACAAGCGGTTTCACCAACACGGCGGCATCGATATCCGCGCCACCGCCCGCGCACTGCGTGACTCCTGGAAACAGGACCGCTTCGTCTCCGGCGCCTCCACCGTCACCCAGCAAACCGTCAAACTAAGCTCTAACAAATCAAGCCGAACCATCCTGACCAAGGCCCGCGAATGCCTCGTCGCACGCCATGTCGAGATGAGCCACAGCAAGGATGAAATCCTCACCGCCTACTTCAACCACCTCGATTACGGCAACCTTTCCCAAGGCCCCCTTCAGGCGGCTCGCTATTACTTTGGCAAACCACTCGGTCGGCTCTCGCTTGCCGAGTGTGCATTGCTCGCGGGGCTGCCCCAGGCGCCGAGCCGACTCAACCCGCGCCGTCACCCCGATGCCGCACTGAAAAGACGCAACTGGGTTCTCGACCGCATGGCCATTGTCTATCAGACCCCCGCAGAGCGTATCGCACGGGCCAAAGCCGAACCGCTCCAACTGGACCGCAACAACACACCGAGCACCGCGCCGCACCTGGCCCAGCTGATGCGTTACAGCGCCGACAAGCAACACGGGGACATCCACACCACCCTCTCCGCCTCCCTCCAGCGCGATGTGACTGATATCGTGCGCACCCAGGTCAAGGCGCTGGCCGACAAACACATCCAACACGCCGCCGTGGTCGTTATCCACAACGCCACAGGCGAGGTCCTCGCCTTGGTGGGCTCCCCCGATTTCCATCACAGCAACAGCGGCCAGATCGACGCCACACGGACCCCCCGGTCGCCCGGCTCCGCGCTCAAACCCTTTACCTACCTGCTCGCCTTCGAAAACGGAGGCATGACCCCGGCCACTATCATCGAAGACATCCCTACCAGCTTTGCCGACGCCCGGGGCGAAAAGGCCTTTGTCAATTACAGCCGCAGCCACAAAGGCCCCGTCACCATCCACCACGCACTGGCCAATTCCCTCAATATCCCTGCCATCCGTACACTGAATGCCGTAGGCGGCTCCGCCGCCCTGCAGAGAGAGCTCAAGGATTTTGGTATCACCACCCTGGACCAACCCGCCGTCCACTACGGTCTGGGACTCACCTTGGGAAGTGGTGATGTCACCCTGCTCGAACTCACCAATGCCTACGCCAGCATCGCCCGTATGGGCGTGCATCAGCCGATCCGTTTTTTCCCCGACCAACCCGGAGAACAAAGACATGTCGCCTCCTACTCATCCACCTGGATGCTCGCCCAAACCATGTCGAACAACGACGCACGCGTCCATGCCTTCGGCACCCACTCCTCCCTCCGCCTGCCCTTCCCCTGCGCCGTCAAAACAGGCACCTCCACTGACTTCCGCGATAACTGGTGCCTCGGCTTTACCGCCGACTTCACCGTCGGAGTCTGGGCCGGTAACCTCGATAACACACCGATGCGCGGCATCTCAGGCGTCAGCGGCGCCGGTCCCATTTTCCATGCCATCATGCTCCGCCTCCATCGCAACCACCCACCACGATGGTTCAAACAACCCGAACGGATGACCACCTGCCACATCCATACCCACACTGGCAAACGACTCCCGAACTCTACCGAGAACACCGTCACCCTCACCCTGCCCGCCGACCGCACTCCACTGCCGGCCCAATCATCCGACTACGACGACGCAGGCCGCGTCCTCCTCGACGCCCGTTACTCCGACTGGTTAGCCAGAGAAGGCGACAAGGCACGCTTCGCCATCTCGACCACCACCATCACCCCCACACTCCCCCTGCGTATCCTCTCCCCTTCACGCGAGGCGAAATACCTGTTAGACCCCGACCTGCCGGAAAACGGGACACAACTGCGCCTCAACACCGACTACCCGGGCCAGCACACCTGGAGCTCGCCCACCTTGAAAATAATCACCCGCAACGGACGCAGCACCGCCACGCTTACCCCCGGCAAGCACCGCATCACCCTGAGCGACAACACCGGCCGCCATACTACGCGACTGATCCTGGTCGAGGACTTATAAATGGCGACCCGTCCCCCACCGTCGCCACCTAACCCGTGGCTGCCATTTCCAGTTCGGCGATAAACGCCTTCACCCAGGGGGGCAGCTCCCGTCCTGCCAGATATCCCGCGCCGACACAGATGGGATCAGGGGCGGGATCCATTTTTTTCACCTTCACCTGATTACCCAAGCGGGACCGTTCTGCGACGAGAGCCACGCCCAGTCCCGCCTCCAGGCCGAGGCGAAGACTCGATATTCCGTCGAATTCACCCGCCACCTTGGCATTGATCCCGTGCTGCTGAAAATACGCCATCACCTCACGCCAGTAGCCAGGGTAATCAGCCCGGAAAAGGAGTAACAACTTCTCCCCATCGAGGTCGGCGGGTTTGATCTTCCTCTTTCTGGCAAGCGCGTGCTTTTCAGGCACTGCCGTGACAAAAACCTCCTGCCTCAGCGGGACCCATTCAAAATCCGGGTGAGTCATACTCACGCCGATCACCAGGTCATAGCTGCCATCACGCAAACCGCTGGTCATTTGCTCGCTGGTGCTGTCGGATATCGACACCCTCACCCGGGGATGCAGCTGGGAAAACCTGGCCATCGCCCGCTGCAAAATCTCCCCCCCTAACGACGGGGCGTAGGCGATCCGAATCTCCTCACCATCGATCTCGCGCCGCATCTGCCGTTCAACCACATCCACACGTCCAATCAGGTCCGCCCCGAGACGCTTCACCACTTCACCGGCACGCGTGAGCTTGATCGATTTGGCACCACGCTCGAACAGGGACCACCCCGTGTCATTCTCAAACACCGCCATCTGCCGACTCAGTGCCGGCTGGGTCAGGCGCACCCGCCGGGCCGCCGCCGAGATGTTCATCTCCTTGCATACCTCCATGAAATTCCGCAAATGCTCCAGGTTCATGCCGAACCCTAGATAAATATTTACTGATACTCAAGCATCAATAAAAATCATACTCAGCATGAAAACGAGGCATTGGCCAATAATCTGCTGATCGTGCATGGTGCACCCATGAAAGAGATCAGCCCCTCCACAGTCACCTTCCGCCGATCCGATGAGCGGGGTCATGCCGACCACGGTTGGCTCGACGCCCGGCACAGCTTTTCCTTTGGCGATTACTACGACCCGGCCCACATGGGCTATGGCAACCTGCGCGTGATCAACGAGGACCGTATCGCACCGGGGAAAGGCTTTGGCATGCACCCGCATTCGTCGATGGAGATTTTCACCTACATCGTCTCCGGCGAGCTTGCCCATCAGGACTCGATGGGCAACGGCCGGGTGATCAAGGCGGGCGAGTTCCAATACATGTCCGCCGGCAGTGGCGTGATGCACGCCGAGAAAAATCCGTCGGAGACCGAATCCACCCACCTGCTCCAGAGATGGATCACCCCATCGACACCCGGCGGAGATCCACGCTACGCCGACATGGATACCAACGCCTTGAAAAAGAAAAACGCGCTCACACTGTTTGCCTCCGGCGACGGTCGGGACGGCTCACAGCAGATGCGGCAGAATGCCGAGATATTCTTCGGCCAGCTGGAGCAAGGCGCTTCCCTGTCGGTCCTTCCCGATGGCAAGTTTGCCCATCATTACCTGCAACTCATCAAGGGCGGCCTCCAGCTCGAAGGGCAGACGCTGCTGCCTGGAGACGCCGTCATGATCGAGGGCAAAGCTCCCGCCATTTCAGCC
>JARFRT010000452.1 GCA_029287105.1 Akkermansiaceae bacterium
GTATTGCCCCGGGCGTTTCACTCGGACTTGTGATGCTCCCCGGCCCGACTCAATTCATTAGAATAGCCACCGGCTGGCTACAAGGATATACGATTGCATGGATACCACCACTGAAGGATTAGAACGCGATCATGTGCGTAATGTTTTCCGGGCGATGCTGACGGCACGTGTTCTGGAGAACAAACTCGGGAGCCTTTACAAGGCGGGCAAGATTGTGGGCGGGGTCTATCTGGGCAAGGGGCAGGAGGCGGTGAGCGCATCCCTGGCTGCATGCTTGGAAAAGGGACGGGACGTTTATGCCCCGCTCATCCGTGATCAGGCGGGCCGGACTGCCTTTGGCGAGGAGATGCTCGACTGCACACGCACCTACCTAGGCTCCGTTGCCGGGCCGATGCGTGGGCGTGATGGGAATGTCCACCGCGGTCGCCCGGCCGAAGGGATGCCTGTGATGATTTCCCATCTTGGTGCCGCGATCTCGGTGGTGAGCGGGATGCTTCTGGCCAAAAGGCTGAAGGGGGAAATGAGCGGAGTGGTGGGAGCCACCTGTGTGGGGGATGGCTGCACGTCGACCGGATCCTTCCATGAGGGATTGAATGCTGCGGCGGTTGAAAAGCTGCCGCTGGTTCTTACTGTCGCCAATAACCAGTATGCTTACTCGACCCCCAACAGTCGCCAGTTCGTCTGTCGGGACCTTGTTGACAAAGCGGTTGGATACGGCGTGCGTGGCCACAGTGTTGACGGGACCGACATGCTGGCCTGTGTGCGGGTGATGCAGGACGCCGTAGCCCGGGCGAGGGCCGGCGAGGGCCCCCAGTTGGTGGTGGCCTCGATGCTGCGCCTCACGGGGCACGGTGAGCATGACGACGGATCCTATGTGAATCCAAGCCTGAAAACATCCGGGCTGGGTCGCGACAGTCTTGAAGTGGGGAAGGCCCAGATGATCGAATATGGCTTTTCTGACGCGGCTGAGATCGAGGCGTGGCAGCAACGCGATGCGGAGATTGTGCAGGAGGCGGTGGCCATTGCGCAGAAGGAATCGCCGCCCGACCCGTTTCAGGACGACTGGTTGGCCTACTCAAACCCGGCTTTGCAGAACCGTTAACCGGGAAAAACAGATAATTTGATGAGTGACGTAACCTACATTGACGCGATTCATGCCGCCCTCGGCACGGCGTTGGAAAACGACCCGAGTGTCTTTCTCTACGGCCAGGACATCGGGAAATTCGGCGGGGCGTTCAAGGCAACCAAGGGCTTGCAGGACAAGTATCCCGGTCGCGTGATCGATGCTCCCATCAGCGAGGATGCCATGGCGGGCATGGCGATTGGCGCGGCCATCGAGGGCGGGCGACCTGTGCTGGAGATGCAGTTTGCCGATTTCTCTTCCGTTGCCTTCAACCAGATTGTCAATCAGGCGGCCACCCACTTCTACCGCACCGGGGTTCCGGTCCCCCTGACCCTGCGTTTGCCCTCGGGTGGCACGCCGGGATCCGGACCGTTCCATAGTCAGAGTATGGAATCCCTCTACGCCCATTACCCGGGCCTTGTGGTGGTGACGCCCGCCACGGTGGCGGACGCCTATTCCATGCTGATGGAGTCGATCGAAATGGACGATCCCGTCGTCTACTGCGAGCACAAATTCCTTTACCGCTGGCTGAAGTCATCCGGTTTTGAAGGCGACAACCTGCCGATCGGAAAGGCGCGGGTCACCCGGTCCGGCAAGCACGCCACCGTGGTCACCTACAGTGCCATGGTGCACGAGGCGGTGCGCGCCGCAGAGATGCTTCATGCCGAAGGAGGGTGGGAGATCGAAGTCGTCGACCTGCGCTCTGTCAAGCCGATGGATACCGATACCATCATCGCGTCGGTGGCCCGGACCGGTCGGCTCCTCGCCGTCGGCGAGGCCTTTCCCTGGGGGGGCGTGACCGCCGAGGTCGTTTCCCGCGTTTGCGCCGATGGCTTCCATTTGCTGGATGCTCCACCTGCCAGACTCAATGCGCGCGACACCCCGATTCCCTATCACCCGAAACTGTGGGCGACTCATCGGCCCACACCCGAATCAATAGCTGAGGCTTTGCGCAAGTTATTGAATTACTGATACTTACTATTAAATTTACCTAAATAAAGTCATGCCCAAAGTTCCTATTCTGATGCCGCAACTGGGGGAATCCATTGCTGAAGCCACGATTGTCCGGCTGAATATAGCCATGGGTGAGTACGTGATCCCTGATCAGGAAGTCATCGAAGTGGAGACCAATAAGGCGACGATGGGAGTCACGGCATTGTGTGCGGGTCAGGTGGTACAGATTGTGGCTGAAGAGGGTGTCAGCTATGCGGTGGGCAGCGTGCTGGGCATGCTTGAGGTAACCCAGGAAGAGTTGGACCGCACTGGGGAGACATCCATGGATGAGCATGCCATGGAGGCGACCGGTTCCCCGCAGGCATCAGGAGACGACGGCGACCGGGAGTCGAATTTACACTTCAAGACGGAAGATGAAGGATATCATGAGCCGGTATTGGTGGAGCCGAACATCAAGGGTTTGCCTGTGCCGGCGGGAAAAGGTGGGGCGCATTATATTTCGCCACGAATGAGGGCGCGGATGACCGAGCTTGGTCTTCGTGCGGCCGATATCTCCGCCATTTCCGGCAGTGGCGCGGGTGGGCGGGTGACGGTGGAAGACCTGGAATCCTTTCTTGAATACATTTCGACCTGGCCACACACCAAGGCGTCACCGATGCGCCTTGCGGTGGCGGATGCCATGCGCCGCAGTTGGACGCGACCGCTGGCCACGGTGGCTCGCCCGCTGGTGATGGACAAGATCCTTGATCATCGCCATAGCCAAAACCCGAAACCGGGTCCCGCACTCTATATTCTCCGGGCCCTGGCACTTGCTTTGGCTGAAAACCCGACCACGGCCGGTTACCTGATCGGTGAAAGCGTGGTGCACCCGCGTGCTTTCGATATCGGGGTGGCGGTGCAGGTCGATGACGGCGTGCTGGTCCCCATCATCCGCAATGCCGACACCAAGACGCTCAGCGAGCTGGTCGAAGACTACAATCGGCTCGTCGACCTCGCCCGCAGCCGCAAGCTTCCTGGGGACGCGACCCAGCACGGTATTGCCACGGTGACCAACTTCGGAACCTTTGGCCTGACCTGGGGCACCCCGATTCCGCTGCCGAATGAAACCTTGATCCTGGGGCTCAGTGCCGGGGTGAAACGTCCGGTCTGGAGTGAGCAGACGGGCACGTTCATTCCTGTGACCGAGGCCGAGATCGACCTGACCTTCGACCACCGCGTCGTTGATGGTGGTGGGGCGGGTATGCTGCTCAACCGCATTTCCGAACTGCTGCAGAAGCCGGAGTACTTGTAATAGGGAGTGCGCCCGTGTTTTTCCGCAGTGCCTGGCCACTTGAGGTTCCGGTTACTGCCGGCGAGGTGGCAAGAGTGGTTGGAGAGAAGTCCCTGACACGCGCATGGGCTTGCAGCTATGTCTGCTGATGGGCGCGGCTATTGGCTTAGCGCTGTGCCGGCACACGCACGGGCGGGGTGCTGGCGCTGGGTTTGTTTTT
>JARFRT010000593.1 GCA_029287105.1 Akkermansiaceae bacterium
GCCTGATCTCGCTTACGCGTGATGATCACAGGATCATGATCCTCGCAAACCTGATTCATGGTAGCAGCGAGGTTCTCCCTGGCAGCGGTGTATGTCATGGCTTTCATATGGACAGGATAACGTCCATGTGGCGCATTGTCCAATATTTTTTCTTATCGAACGTCCCACAGTGATTAAACCAGGGAGAATTCAATGATCAACTCGACGTTGAGGCCACTGATTAGGGATCCAAATTTATTCTCGCCAAAATGTGGATTTCACGCAATTGCTTGTGGATTCTTAGGTCTTTTCCCCTCACAAACTTTCAGCGTAGACTCTGAAAACAAACTGATACCCAGCCGGCAATCCAGCCCAATCATCACCCATCACCACCACAACACCATCATGCCCAACCCATGGACCGGAGTAGGAAACCCCTACACACGCACAGAAATGCTCGAGCGCCTCCACGATACCCTTTCCAAAGGTGAATCCATCATCGCCGCTGGTGCGGGCACCGGCATCTCGGCGAAGTTTATCGAAAAAGGAGGTGCCGATCTCATTATCATCTACAACTCGGGCCGCTTCCGCATGGCCGGCGCCGGCTCGACGGCTGGATTGATGTCCTACGGCGACGCCAATGCCATCGCCATGGAGATCGGCGAATTTGAAGTGCTACCCGTGGTCGAGGAAATCCCGGTGATCTGCGGCGTCCACGCCACCGACCCCCGACGGCGCATGTGGCACTTCCTCGGCCAGGTCAAGGACATGGGTTTCAGTGGCGTCAACAATTTCCCCACCCACACCATCGTCGATGGGCACTTCCGCCAGACCCTCGAGGAAACCGGCATGAGTGTGCAGAAGGAAGTGGATATGATCGCTCTCGCCCACAAGATGGATATGTTCACCATGCCCTACGTCGTTACCGCCCAGGAGGCCAAGGACATGGCGGAGGCCGGTGCCGATGTGATTATTGCCCACGTCGGTTGTACCGTCGGGGGCTCAATTGGCGTGACCGACGCCACCGTTGGTATGGACGACGCCGTAGCTGCCACCCAGTCGATTTGCGATGCCGCCCACTCGGTGAACAAAGACGTCATGATCCTCAGCCACGGCGGACCAATCCTCAAACCGGAAGACGCCGCCTACGTCAACGAGCACACCGACGCCGTCGGCTTCGTCGGGGCCTCCAGCCTCGAACGTATGGCCGTGGAACAACCACTCACTGAACTCACCCGACAGTTCAAATCGATCCCGGTGAAACGACTCAAGTAACCCGGCTCCCCAGAGCCGCTCAGTCCCATTTTCCATTTCCCATTTCCTGCTTCCCATAAAACCATGACCATCGCCGTTCTAGGAACCCTCGATTCCAAAGGCCACGAACATGCATTCGTTGCCGAGCTTATCCGTGATCGCGGGCACACCCCCTTGCTCATCGATGTGGGCACGGGAGGCAAGCCACAGGTGACACCCGATATCTCACGCTTCGAGGTCGCGCAGTCGGCAGGGCTCGATCTGCAACCACTCATCGACCAACAGGACCGAGGCGAATGTGTTGTCGCCATGTCCCAGGCGGCACCCGTCCTGCTCGCCCAACTCGCCGCGGAAGAAAAAATCCACGGCGTCATCTCGCTCGGCGGCGGCGGCGGCACCGCCCTTGGCACCGCCGCCATGCGCGCCCTCCCGGTCGGATTCCCCAAACTCATGGTCTCGACCCTCGCCAGCGGCAACACCGCGCACTACGTCGGAACCAAGGACATCACCATGATGCCGTCCATCGTCGATGTCGCCGGGCTCAACTCCATATCCAAGACCATCTTCACCCGCGCCGCCGGCGCCATCTGCGGCATGGTGGAAGCGGAAATCGATGCGTCGGAAAACAAACCCCTCATTGTTGCCAGCATGTTTGGCAATACCACCGCCTGCATTAACATCGCCGCCAAGGTGCTTGAAGATGCCGGCTATGAAGTCCTCATTTTCCACGCCACCGGCACCGGCGGCAGAACCATGGAGTCGCTCATCGAGAGCGGCATGGTTTCTGGCGTGCTCGACATTACCACCACCGAGTGGGCGGACGAACTCACCGGCGCCACCCTCAGCGCCGGTCCAACCCGCATGGACGCCATGAGCAAAGCCAAGGTTCCCGCCGTCGTCTCGCCCGGTTGCCTCGACATGGCCAACTTCGGCGAGCGTGACACCGTGCCGGAGAAATTCGCCGACCGACACTTCTACATCCACAACCCCCAGGTCACCCTGATGCGCACCACCGCCGAGGAATGCGCCGAGTTGGGGAAAATCATCGCGCAAAAAGCCAACGCCAACCCGGCACCCACCGCCATCCTCAATCCGCTCAAAACCGTCAGCGTCATCTCCGCGGAAGGCCAACCATTCCACGACCCCGAAGCTGACCAAGCCCTGTTCAACGCCATCCACCAACACGCCAAAGTGGAAGTCATCGACTACGACGAGGAAATCAACAGCGAGGTATTCGCCAAGGCCGCCGCCCGGAAACTGCTCGAACTCATTCACGCAAGAAACAACACCCACCCGACGTAACCCTATTTCAATGAAAACATTACTCCTGCTCCTCACCCCATTCCTCTTCGGCGCCGCCACCATGGCCGCTGCAGAGGCCAAGGAAGTCCCCGCGACCTCCGTCAGCTTCCAGAAAATCCTGATCCTCGACAAATTCATCAGCGAGGGTGCCTCCATCGGTGATATCAATGCCGATGGAAAACCGGACATCGTCTCCGGCTCGCTCTGGTGGCAGGGGCCCGACTTCAAAAAATCCTTCGCCTACGCGCCCGTCAAGTTCTTCCCCGTCAAAGGCCCTGGGTTCACCGGATACTCCAATAATTTTCTCTCCTTCACCGCCCACATCACCCCGGACAAATGGATCGACATCGTCAGGGTCAGCCTGCCCGGCCTGCCCGGCGACTGGGCGATGAACCCCGGCGAAAAACCACTGCCTAACGACAACACCAAACACACCTGCACCCACGGCAAATCCCAGGACAACATCTGCAATGAGTCCCCCCAACTCCTCAACGTCATCGGTGATGACAAACCCGAACTGCTCGCCTACAGCCACGGCCAGATTACCCTCGCCATCCCGAACCCCGACCCAACCAAACTCTGGCAAGTGCTGCCCATCTCCGCCAAGGAAAAACGTTTCCACAAATACACCCACGGCCTCGGAGCCGGCGATATCAATGGCGACAAGTTAACAGACATCCTGGAAAAAGCCGGCTGGTGGCAGCAGCCCGCCAATTGGGACAAAAAATCCCACTGGACATTCCACCCCTACCCGTTCGCGCCCAAACAAGGTGGTGCCCAGATGTTTGCCTACGACATCGATGGCGATGGCGACAACGACGTCGTCACCGCGCTCAACGCCCACGCCTACGGAATCGCATGGTATGAACAAATTAAACAGGAGGGTAAGATCACCTTCAAACAGCACACCATCCTGACCGACAAACCCGAGGGCAACCCGTACGGCGTCTGTTTCAGTCAACCCCACGCCATGGCCTGTGTTGATATCGATGGCGACGGCATCAAGGACCTCGTCACCGGAAAACGCTACTACGGCCACAACGGCAAGGACCCGGGTGCCAATGACCCCGCCGTCATCTACTGGTTCCGCGCCACCCGTCACAAAGACGGATCCGTCGAATTCGTCCCCCACCTGATCGATGACAACTCCGGCGTCGGCTGCCAGGTCGCCACCGCCGACCTCAATGGCGACAAAAAAACCGACATCGTCATCGGCAGCAAAAAAGGTGTGTTCGCTTTCATTCAGAAGTAGTCATGAAGGTACGACGCTTCAGCCAATTTCGAAGCGCGCTTGCCTTCATCACATGTTTTGGTGCCGCTGGATACCTAACAACACAATCACAAGGTTCGGAAAAACCCAATATCATCATCATCAATGCCGATGACTTGGGTTATGGAGATCTTGGTTGTTATGGTGCCACCCGAATAAAAACTCCCAACATCGATCGGCTCGCCAAAGGGGGTCGTCGTTTTACAGATGCCCACTCAGCCTCGGCTGTTTGCTCGCCATCACGCTACGGATTACTCACGGGAAGATACCCGCTGAGGAAAAATTTCTGGGGGCCTATCCCCCTCACGCAGCCGCTAACGATTGACCCGGCTCACCTGACCCTGGCATCGCTGCTCAAGGGCGCGGGTTACGACACCGCGTGTATCGGCAAATGGCACTTAGGCTTTGGCACCCAAAAGCCCGATTGGAATGGTGAGCTCAAACCCGGACCACTTGAGCTTGGGTTCGATTACTACTTCGGAATTCCAAGCGTCAATAGTGGTCCACCATTCGTCTACGTGGAAAACCATCACGTCGTCGGAGCCGACCCCGCCGACCCGTTCATCTACGGCAAGAAATCTGTCACTCAACAATACCCTGAAAAGAGCGGCTATGCAGGCATTGGCGGCGGCAAGGAAGCACATGAACTCTATGTCGATGAAATGATCGGGACGACGCTGAAAAACAAAGCGGTCGATTGGATTAAAAAACGAAAGAACTCGAAGCCATTTTTCCTCTACCTGGCCACCACCAACATTCACCACCCGTTCACTCCGGCCAAGCAATTCGTCGGCACCAGTGATTGCGGACTCTATGGTGATTTTGTGCATGAACTCGACTGGATGGTCGGGGAAGTCCTCAGGGCCGTAGAAGAAATGAAGATGACTGACAACACGCTCGTCATTTTCACCAGCGACAACGGCGGCATGCTGAATGTCACAGGACAAAAAGCGAGAAAAGCCGGACACGCCATGAACGGCGCACTCCTCGGCTACAAGTTCGGCGCTTGGGAAGGTGGACACCGCGTCCCCATGATTGCTCGCTGGCCAGGAAAGATACCCGCAGGAACCACAACCAAACACCTCATCAGCCAGATTGATCTCGCCGCCACACTCGCCGCTATCGTTGATCGACCACTCAAAGAAGGTGAAGCCGTGGACAGCGTCAATCAGCTTCAGAACCTCACAGGATCATCGAAGATGCCAGTTCGTAAAACTCTCATCATTTCTCCCAATAGCCCCAAACACCTGACCGTCCGACACGGAAAATGGGTCTACATCCCCAGCCGCGACGAGGGTGGGTTTCAGGGTAAAAAACTGGGCAATCATCTCTTTGCCGGTGCCGCAGCGCTCCCATTCTCTGGAAAATCCAACTCAGATGTCGTGAATGGCAAGATTCGACCCGACGCCCCGCCTGCCCAACTCTACGATTTGGAAGCAGACCCCTATCAAACCAAAAACCTCTACTCACAGCACCCCGAGACCGTATCCGAACTCAAGGCCATCCTGAAGGGTTATCGCACCAAAATCCCACCCACTCAACCTGTCGGCTGGATCAATCTTAAACAAAAGATGTAGCTCAAATATCAATACCATGTGGATATCGCATAGGAAGATGTGGATCGATTTCTGTGGTATTCCCGCAAAATACCAACCAAAATCAATCTTATGACCAGACACTTCGGAGTATTCCAATTTAAAACAGACATAAGCGAGGAACAGATCGACGAATCCTTTGCCGCCCTTGTTGATCTCAAAAACAAGATACCCGGTCTGCAAAGCGTCGAGCATGGCCCGTATAAATCCGACGAAGGACTCAACGACGGATTCACCCACGGATTCATCATGACCTTCGACTCCCCCGAATCCCGCGACGCCTACCTCCCCCACCCCGACCACCTGAAAGTCGTCGACCTCGTCCAGCCCCGGCTCGAGCGTATCGTCGTGTTCGACTTTGACGTCAACTAACTGCCATCGCCCATGAAACGCATCCCACTCCTGATCTTCGCCCTGTCCACGCTCTCCATCTCCGCTGAGGGGCCGGGAAAAACCATCGATCTCTTCGACGAAAAATCCCTGACAGGATGGAAAACCGTCAACCCGGCATTCGCCAAGATGTGGTCCGTGGTCGACGGCGTGATCACCGCAGGAGACGGACAGAAAAAAATCCCCGCCAACACCTACCTCGCCACTACCAAGGAATACGCCGACTTTGAATTCCGCTGCCTGTTCCGCATCTCCGGCGACCACCAAACCGGACTGATCAACTCCGGCATCCAGTACCGATCGATCATCAAAGGCAAAAAAATCATCGGCTACCAGGCCGACATCGGCAAAGGCTACTGGGGCGACATCTACGACGAACACCGCCGCGGCAAACTCGCCCAAGGCGACCTCAGCACCCTGAAACACATCCTCAAGGAGGACGGCTGGAACTCCTACATCATCCGCTGTCAAGGCAACCATCACGAACTCTACATCAACGGCGTCAAAACCGTCGACTACACCGAAAAGGACCCGAAAATCCCCGCCCAAGGCGTCATCGCCGTCCAGATCCACTCCGGCGGCAAAGCCAAAGTCGAGTTCCGCAACATCACCGTCGAGGAACTTTAAGCTTCAAACTCCAAGTTCCAAAAACCAACCAAGACAGGCTACTTCACATATCCTCCGCAGTGGACAAGAGTGTCCACACTCCCTATCCCCTCCGCTTCGCGGAGCCTAGGGAGGAGGGACACTCCTGTCCCTCGGCAACCCAAGTCCACATCCCAAGTCTTCCTTCCTGACCGCCGTAGCCTTCAGCGGAGGAGGTTCGCGGTTAAAAATGAATCAGCAACCCAAGCCATTTTCCACTCTCAACTTTCCATTTTCAACTTTCCCCTGTTCATCTCATGCAAAAATTCACCATCATCCTCGCTGCCACCATCCTCGGCACCCCACTCATCGCTGCTAAAAAAACCCAGTCAGGTCGCACCAAGGTTAACACGCCCGAGGAACAACTCGCCGGGTTCACCGTCGACGATGGATTCATCATCGAGCTCGTTGCCAGTGAAAAGGATGGCGTGGTCAACCCGATCGACCTGACCTTCGACGACGCCGGCCGGCTCTGGACCCAGACTGCCCGCATGTATCCGCTCGACCCCGTCAAGGACATCAAGTGGAACGTGTTGCTCCGCCTGATGGATAACCCGGACGAACAGGATAAAAACCCCGAGTTTAAACGCATTAAAGATCTCTATCAGGGGAAAACCAAGGGAACCGATGACATCCTCATCCTCTCGAACTTAGGAAAGAACCAACCCGTCCAAGTCACAAAATTCGCCACCGGTTTGGCCCTCCCCCAATCCATCCTACCCTACAAGAATGGCACCTATGTCGCCCAGGGTTCCGAGCTCTTTTTTCTCAACGATACCAACAACGACGGCAAAGCCGATCACCGCACGCC
>JARFRT010000001.1 GCA_029287105.1 Akkermansiaceae bacterium
GCATACGCGACCCAGGCTTCGAGCTGGGCGCGGCTGGCGGTGGTGCCGGTCGGGTTGTTCGGGTAGCAAAGGTAGATGAGGTCGACCTTTTCCACCGGGATGGCGGGCATAAAATCATTTTCCGCGGTGCAGGGGAGGTAAACGAGCCCTTCGTAGGCGCCGTTTTCATCGGCTTCGCCGGTGTTGCCGGCCATGACGTTGGTATCGACATAAACCGGGTAGACCGGGTCGGTGATGGCGATTTTGTTACCCTTGCCAAAGATGTCGAGGATGTTGCCGGTGTCGCATTTCGAGCCGTCGGAAATGAACACCTCGTCAGCGGAGATGTTGAGGGCGGCGAACTGGTTTTCGACGATGGCCTCACGCAGGAAGCCGTACCCTTGCTCGGGGCCGTAGCCGTGGAAGGTCGCGGCGACACCTTGTTCATCGATGGCGGCGTGCATCGCGTCCCTGACGGCCTGCGGGAGTGGCTCGGTGACATCGCCGATGCCGCAACGGATCAGCCGGGCGGTTTTGTCGGGATTGGCATCGGTCCAGGCGGTGACGCGGCGTCCGATTTCGGGAAAGAGGTACCCGGCTTTGAGTTTGAGGAAGTTTTCGTTGATGTGCATTTTAGTAGGGAATTGGGATTGGGGATTAGGAAATTGGGTGGAGTGGCTCGCTGGGGCGAGCGGGGGTGGGGGAAGCGGTTACAAACCGCTTTTACGGTTTTTGCGGCGCGAGAGGACGATGATGGCGGCGACGATGGTGAGGAAGATGACGGCGATGATGGCAAAGCCGGTCATGAGGCGTTCGAACATGGGCTCCTTGTCCTCGGGAGGGGCATCCGGCGCGACGTAGTCGGGATCGGTGTGGAGGACAAGGGTATTGTCCCTGATTTCGACGGCGGAGAGGCGTTTGAAGACGGGGCCGAGCTCCTTGTCTTCGTGCAGCGGGCGCAGCAGTGTCTCGGAGATGAATTTTTTAAACTCATCCGGGATGTGGCCGGGTTTCGCGGGGCGGATTTCCATGACACGCGGGAATGCCGCGCCCTCGACGAGCTCGGGTTGCACGGTGATGGAGCCGTTGAGGTAGCGCATCTCGTCGCTGCCCATACGTGATTTGACGGGGAACGAGATAGCCGCCTCGATGTGGCCGTCTCTGATGGCGGAGAGGGAGAGGTTGTTGCGGTGGGGTTTCAGGATATCGAAGGTGGCGATGGCGAGGTTCAGCTCATCGGCATCGAGGGTGATCTCGGCCTGATGCCGGGCTTCGATGTTGTGCCGGAAGCCGACAAGTTTGGCTTTCAGGGCGGTTTGGGCCGACTCCCGGCCCTTGGTTTCGACCAGTTCGATCGCCCTGGGCGCTTCTTCGGTAAATCCCGCGATGGTGTCCTTGACCTTGAAATACGTCCAGATGGTGAACGCGATCATGCCGGCGGCAAGCGCGCCGGCGATGATAAAAATCGAGCAGCCGGCGAAGGGGGAGAATTTCCCCATCCCTTTTTCGGAGTCTGAATTTGCGTCGGCCATGGCAGGGGAGTAGGTGTTTTTTGACCGAATTGACAGAATTTTTCAGAATTTCTTGGGTTGGGGCGCAATTTGGTATTTGGAGTTTGGGCCATAGCGTTTAAAACATCGGCGTGTCGAAGATTCTTGTAGGCCTTTCAGGAGGTGTTGATTCCGCTGTTGCCGCCGCTTTGTTGCTTGAGCAGGGGCATGAGGTGGCGGGCGGCTACATGAAAAACTGGATCAACGACGACGGGATTGCCGGCGACTGTCCCTGGGAGCAGGACGTCGAGGATGCGCATGCGGTGGCAAAGACGCTGGGTATCGAGTTTCGGGTGGTGGATTTGATTGACCAGTACCGCGACCGGATAGTCGACTACCTCCTCGAAGGTTACCGCAACGGCATCACGCCAAACCCGGATGTTTATTGCAACCGTGAGATGAAGTTCGGGGTGTTCCTCGACTATGCCCTGGAGCAGGGGTTTGAAGCGGTCGGCACCGGCCATTATGCGCGCAGGCGTGAGCGCTCGGATGGCACGGCCGACATCCTGCGGGGCGCCGACCCTAACAAGGACCAGAGTTATTTTCTCGCCTTGATGGAGCAGAGGCAGGCGTGGCGCGCGCGGTTCCCCTGTGGCGAGATGCTGAAGCCACAGGTGCGCGAGGTGGCGCAGCGGTTCAACTTGCCGGTGGCGGGGAAAAAGGACAGTCAGGGGATTTGTTTTATCGGGAACATCAAGATGGCTGATTTCCTCAGCCATTACGTCCCGGACAACCCTGGTGATATTGTGGATCTCGATGGCAATGTGTTAGGAAAGCACCGCGGGCTGCATCTCTATACGCTCGGCCAGAGGAAAGGCCACGGCGTCGCATCCCCGCGGGAGGGAATGGCCTACGTTGTCATCGGCAAGGATCCCGAAAACAATCACCTTATCGTCGGCTGGGATCAGTCGGACACGCCGGGCCTGTATGTGAAAACCTGCACGGTCGGTTCGGTCTCGTGGGTGAATAAACCGATCACGTCGGCGTGCAAGGTCGAGGCCCAGCCGCGGTACCGGTCGAAAAGCGAGCCGGTGACGGTGACTCCGCGCGATGATGGTAAGCTGGCTTTGGAGTTTGTCCGGCCGCAACGTGCCGTGACCCCGGGGCAGATCTGCGCGTTTTACGACGGCGGAACGCTGTTAGGAGGCGGGGTTTTTGAATCGGTGGGCGGGCTTTAATCGAGCGGATTGAGCTCGATGGCATCTCCGGTGATTTGCCAGCGGTAGCCGGCTTGCTCGCAAATGAGGTTGAGCGCCTGTTGGGCGGTGATATCGGTTTCCGAAAGAGTGATGGTCGGTTGTGGCTGGCCCATGGGTGCGGCAGCGGTATCGACCCCACTGCCGTGGAGCAAACGAGGATTGCGGATGACAAAGCTAAGCCCGCTGACAGTGTTGTCACCTGCGGGCCCGATTTCCTGAAGGCGCAGGCGGAAAAAATCAATGGCCTCGTCGAGCGATACCTTTTCCATATCGATCAGCGGGATGATGGTTTGCTTGAGATGCTTATGCACGCTTCGTTCCGCGTCCGACAGGGCGATGACCTCGTCAGGCCGGGGAACTTCCTCTGCAGAGACGGTTGCCGTGCTAGACGCCTTGGAACCAAGCCCTTGAGTCGGAGCGGGTTCGGTTGCCACGTGTTCCGCAGGCTCACGGTTCATGAGCCAGCCGGTGATGACGGCAAACGATACCAGGAAAGTAAGGATGGCGATACGCATCGTCATTACCGGCATTATACGGAACAATTTTTCATTTTGCATCACGAATCTCGAGGAATCTGATAAACGGTGTTTTGATTTTTGGAAAATTGCTTTAGAATCCCGTAGTAATGAGAGTGGCTAGTGATGATGTGGAGGCATTTTTGGAGTTCCTGAGGGTGGAGCGGAATGCTTCGGTGCGCACGTTGAGGAATTACAGTCATGCCTTGAATGCCTACCTTGACTGGCGTGGCGACGACTTTAAAGCCTGGGGGGATTGTTCGGCGGATGATTTCCGCGCTTATCTCTTTGAGTTGATGAAGCGGGAGTTGGCGCGGGCGACGATCCGGTTGCGCTTTGCGGCGTTGCGCTCATTTTACAAGTTTCTCGTCCACCGCCGTGGTCTGGGTGTCAGCCCGCTGGCGGACGTGCAATTGCCGAAGCCGGAGCGGAAGTTACCGGTGGTGTTGAGTTTGGCGCAGATGGAGCAGTTATTGCAGATGCCCATGACGCTGGTGCCCGACCCGCGGGCGCAGCCGTGGCAGGCGGCGCGTGATGTCGCGATCCTCGAGCTCTTTTATTCCAGCGGCCTGCGCGTGTCCGAGTTGGTGGCGTTGGATGTCAAGGATGCGGATTTTCTCTCGGAAACGCTGCGTGTACTCGGCAAGGGAAACAAGGAAAGGCTGGTACCGATCGGTTCCCATGCGATGGTGGCGATCCAGAAATACCGGCAACAGGCAGGCGTGCACGAAGGGCCGCTGTTCATCAATAAAAGCAAAGACCCGGGCAAGAGGAGGCTGTCGACGCGATCCGTCCAGATGTTGCTAAAAAAGTACCTTGCCGCGTCCGATATTGGCTTTGATGTGACACCGCACAAGCTGCGCCATACCTTTGCCACGCATATGTTAGATCACGGCGCGGATTTGCGTAGTGTGCAGACATTGTTAGGTCACGCCTCGCTTTCGACGACCCAAATTTACACTCATGTCACCAAGGAGCGGATGCGCGAGGCGTATGATGCGGCGCATCCTCGGGCTGGCGAGGGTTAGCCTGATTGCTGCGAATTGGCTTTGCGGGCGGATCCCCACCCTTGTTGGAGGCTGCGGGGTTTTGCGTGTCAGGAGTTCTTTTGGTAAGTGTCCCAGAACTCCGCAGACATGTTCTGATAATGCTCTGAATTGAGATCCTCCTTCTTGGGGCGCTTGCTTTCGAGCATCCTCCGCAGGCGCTTGAGGACGGTTTGCATGTCTTTTTGCACGGCGAGATCGTTGAGCTCCGCCGGGTCGTTTTTCAGGTCGAAGAGGCGGGTCGTGCGCTTGCCGTCGACGCAGAATTCGATGAGTTTGTAGCGTTCGTCGCGCACCGAGTGCTGCCACTGCATGAAAGAGAAGTAGAGGCTTTCGCGATGCTTGGCAGCGGGATCCTGGAACACGGGCTTCAAGCTCTTGTACTGGACTGTGTCCGGCACCTTGATTGAAGCCATGTCACAGAGGGTCGGGTAGATGTCGTAGATGTAGCAGAGCTGGTCGCGTTTTTGTCCCTTGGCAATACCGGGGCCGCTGACGATGAACGGCACCTTGACTCCGTGCTCGTAGACGTTCTGCTTGCCCGTAAGTCCATGGCTGCCGAGGCCTAGGCCGTTGTCCGAGGCGAAGACGATGATCGTGTTGTCGGCATGACCGCTCTTGTCGAGCGCCTCGAGAATGCGCCCGATCTGTGCGTCGGTGTGGCTCACCAGCGCGTAATATTTTGCCAGACGCGCCAGGACGGCATCTTCGGTCAGCGGCCGCTTCATGAGCCGTTCGTCACGGATGTGGTGGACGCCGGCATCGAAGGGATGTTGCGGCATGTAGTTCTCCGGCAGTTTCATGTCCTTGGCCTGATACATGTCCATGTATTCCTGGGGACAGTTGAGGGGGTCGTGCGGTGTCATGAACGGGACATAGGCGAAGAAGGGTTGTTTTACGCCCTTGCGGCTGTTGAGGAACTCCACGCAGGCGTCGGCGAACAGATCGGCATTGAAGCGGTTGTCCGTAGGGATTTTCTCCCCCCTTCCATTGGGGCTGCCGGGATCGAGGTTGAAGATCGGCGTCCTTGTCTGCCCGCGGTGGCCACCACGGTAGTAGAGGTTTTTCCCGGCATTGAACGAGCGGGTGAAGTGGTCGTTCTTGCCGAAGCCCGGATCATTCTTGCCCGTGGCAAAACTGGTGTAGCCGTTGTCCCGAAAGACCTGGGCCATGGTCTTGTATTTTTCCGGGATGGCAAAATCCCACGGCCCCTGGTTGGCCAGCTGCCACAGCGAGCGGCCGCTGAACAGGCAGGCGCGCGACGGTGTGCATACCGCCATCGAGGTGCCGCCCATGATGTAGGCGTTACGGAAGCTGATGCCATTGTTTGCCAGACGGTCGATGTGAGGGGTCTTGATGCGTTCGTTGCCCAGCGCATGAATCGTGTCGAAGCGCTGGTCGTCGGTGAAGAGGAACAACACATTCGGCTTTTCCGTGGCCGCCATTGCCGGCGAAAGCAGGGGCAGGAGGAGGCTGAGAAGGGAGGTCTTGGAAAAATGGCGCATGGGTGGAAGGATTGTTCAGGGTGGAAAACGGCAATTTGCTTGCGGAAAATTGGCTGCTTGGGCGCGCCCTTGTGGATGGCGTGAAGTGGGTGGTCGCCTTGTGTTCATCGCGGGTGCTACGCGGGCCTGCCTGGTCCCGCAGCTTTGCGGCTTCCCTTTTGAATTACCCTAGCGGAGGTTCTCGCCGTATCGCCATCCTTCGCGAGCGGGTTCCTTGACGAAGGCATTCAACTCGGGATGGTTGGTAATGCGGGCGTTCTTGGCATCCCACTCGATGCGCGTATTGAAGCGCTGGGCGAGTACGCCCAGAAGAATGATTTCGGTGAGCTTGGCGGAGTAGGTAAAGTTTGAGCCGGGTTCGGGGCCCTCATTCTTGATGGCGCGAAGCCATTCCCGGAACGGGCCGCCCTGGACGCGCGCGATGGTTTCAGCGGGTTTGTTCTCACGGTAGCTGTTGCGCAGATCTCCGGGCATGATGGCGGGTTTGCCCGCGTGCGTGCCACAACCGATGGCCCCCTTGCTGCCCACCATCCAGCAGGACCGCCCGAGGGAGGTGGCCGCCTCCAGCCCGAATTTGTCGATACGGCCGACCTTGGTCCAGTCCTGCGGTCCGTCGAACCAACTGAGCTTGACCGGGCCACGGTCACCTTTCGCCGGAAAGTGAAAATCAACCTGGCTGCCTGCCGGAATGACGCCCTTGAGTGAGTCCTTGCGCGAAATGCAATCGATCACGGTGGGTGGATCCAGATCGAGTGCCCAAACCGGCGTATCAAAGGTGTGGCAGCCGAAGTCGCCAAGCATCCCGGAGCCATAATCATAGAACGACCGCCATTTCTTGCGAATGTAGCCGTCATAAAACGGCCGCGGATCAGTCGGTCCCTGCCAGAGGTCCCAGTTCACCCCCTTGGGCACCGGAGACGTTGGTGGCGGCATGGTGGCTGGGTTGGCAAAATGCATGCCCCCCATATCGGGTCCACCATTGAGTGCGAAGACTTCGCTCACTTCGCCAATGACGCCTGCGCGGTAGGCTTCGACCGATTCCCGGATGCCCATCCCGGCATGCCCCTGGTTGCCCATTTGGGTCACGAGCTTATAGCGTTCCTTGGCCTTGAGCAAGGTGCGTGCCTGCCAGATGTTGTGTGTCAGTGGTTTCTGGACGTAGACGTGGATGCCGCGTTCCATCGCGGCCATTGTCGCGGCAAAATGGGTATGGTCCGGCGTTGATATCACCACGGCGTCGATATCCTTGTGCATCTTGTCGAACATCACGCGGAAATCTTCGTAGAAGGGTTGCGTTGTCTGCCAATTTTTCATGTTTTCCACGCACAATTCGCGATCGACGTCGCAAAATGCCACCAGATTCTCGTCGCCGCACCCCTGCTGAACTGGCTGCCGGGCAATCCATCCACCGGAGCCAATCAGCGCCACGTTGACCTTGCCGTTCGCCGAACCGCCGGATTTACCGATGGCAAACAACGGAAATACACTACTGGCCGCGACCGCGCCACTTGCTGAAATAAAGGCTCTGCGTTTCATGATGATTGATGGTTAGGAATGTGCGTTTTTAACTGAGGTGATTGAGGGGAAGACAGGGGTGTGTGCGGGTGGGAGCAATGAATGAACAGTGGTGAATGAGCCGTGACCGGGCAAGTGGAAAAGCGCAAAAGCGGAAAATAAGCGAGGTTGCCAAAGCGATCGAAGAGCGTGTCGGGAAAGGGGAGGTTGCGGCCCCACCATTTCCCCTCCTTCAGGCCGCCAGTAGAGAAATACATCAGTCCGGTTTTACTGCCTCAATCTTTGTTGGCTTTGAGCATCAGGTCTGGGAAATAATCCGCGCTGGCAGCCACCTTGTCGATTTCGGCCTTGATCAGGTCGACCGCCACCGGATCATCCGCCTTCTGGAGAGCTTTCATCTTGAGTCCCAGGCCGTAGAGGTAGGTTTTCTCATGCTTGGCAAAGGCACTCGTTATCTCCCTGTCGATCTTCGCTTCCTTGAACTTGTACTCATCATGCAGCGTGACCAGGAATTTCTTGTGCTTCAATGGGTTCTCCAGCCCCTCTCTCATCCGGTTGCCATCCGCCCTGCACTTGTCAACAAACACACCCAGCTCTTTTCTCCCACCCTCATGCCATTTCTCTAATAGATTCTCTTTGATCGACTGCATGGCATCATTCTGGAAGTCGGCAAGGTTCTTCTCGAGCGCTTCATCACGCTTGGCGATGTCGGAACTGCAGCGACCGAGCATCACCGACCTGGCATGCACGAGGAACGCCTCCACATCACAGTTCGGTTGCGGGGCCTGTACGGGGTCAGCCGCCACCGGGCCAGGTTCCGGTTCGGCTGGTTCCGGCTCAGCCGCCGCCGGGCCAGGTTCGGGTTCAAGCGGTTCCGGCTCGGTGGCTGCCAGAACAGGTTCGGGTTCTGCCGGTTCCGGTTCGGGCTTGATCGGTTCCGGTTCGGCCGCCACCGGACCGGGCTTCACTGGCTCCGGTTGGTGGTCAACGACCGAAGGCGGATCCGGGCTTGGGTCGGTGTTGTGGAAAATCTGATTCCGGAAGAAAAACACCGCCACTATTCCCGCAATCAGCAGCAGGGCCACCAGCATCTTGCCGCCTCCCGATTGGGTGGGCTGATTGGAATACCCGGCGGGCACTGGTGGTCTGTAGGCTGCTGGTGATGCCGTTTGCACAACCCTTTGCTCCGCAATGTTGGCGATCTCCTGGAGCGTATCGGCCATTTCCGCCGCGTCCTGGTAGCGCTGCAGTGGACTCGGATGAGTGGCTTTGTCCACCACCGCATCAAAGCGTGGATCGCAAGATGAAATCGCTGAGGCAGACCTCAGGTCAGTCGTGGGCAAAAGACCGGTGAGCAATTCATGCAACAACACCCCGAGCGAGAAAATGTCTGCCCTTTGATCCCCTGCATGCGGCGGATCCAGCAGCTCTGGCGCAGTATAACCCGGCGTGCCGAAAATAGTCTCTCCCTCATAAACCTCGGCATCCTCCGAATGTGCCAAGCCGAAATTTCCAATTCTGGGCTGCAGGTGAGGGTCGAGCAAAATGTTGGCAGGCTTGATATGGCCGTGCAGGATTCCGTGCTCGTGGGCGTGCGCCAATCCCCGCGAGATTCCGGTCATCAGACGAATGACTTCACCAGGGTCAATGGCGGACCCGTTGCATGCCTCCTGCAGCGATTGCCCGGGCACATACTCCATTACAATGAAGAACATCCCGTTAACCTCACCGAAATCGTACACCCTGATGAGGTTGGGGTGGCTTAACCTGGCCATCGCCTTGGCCTCTGCCTCGAAACTCTCGCAGAACCCCGGGTCATCACCTAACTCAACCGGAAGAATCTTGATGGCCACTTCACGCTCAAGCGAATTTTGGATTGCATGATAAACAGCGCCCATGCCACTCTTCGCGATCAGCGACAAGACCTGATAGCCGGGAAACAGCGGCGCTATTTCCTCAACCAGAGGCGCTCGAAATCCATTTTTGGGTTCATTCATCGTATCAGCTGCATCGTCGTTGGTTCAGATGTGATGCGTAGTTTGGCAAATTCTCTACCCGAGTTCAATTTGCCATGGCAGGGGATTTGCCTTTAGGGTCGGGCCTTGTTGAGAGGGGAGCAAGAATGGCCAACATGTGACTACTGAGCGGTGATCAGTCAATGGCAAAAGCGAGAATGGGCCGAATCTCCAGGATGCATTTGATGATGACGCACTTTGGGCAGCCCGCCCGTCCGACTGATTGCTTGTAGGCATTTCTTTTTTGAGTGAGGCCCCTGAGCGCGTCATGTTGCGCAGGGGGAGAGTCAAACATCCCATGGTTGAGCAGCTGATGGCCTCGATTTGTGCTGTTAAAAAAAGTTGAGTTGGGCTAGGAACAGCCATGCGTGTATTCGGCTCTTGGCGGTGGTTGCAGGGATTTGGGTGTTTGTTGTTGCTGGGTCTGGCGGGTGCCGCGGAGCGGCGACCGAACTTTCTCTTCATTTTCACCGACGACCAGCGTTGGGATGCGATGGGGGTGGTGCAGCGGGAGCAGGGTGAGCGGGCACGGTTTCCATGGTTGAGCACACCGGCGATGGACCGGTTGGCCTCCGGGGGGGTGCGCTTCCGCAGTGCCTTTGACACCTTGTCGCTTTGCTCGCCGAGTCGCGCGGCCTTGTTGACCGGGCGCTATAACCACCTCAATGGAGTGATCGACAACCACACGCCCTTTCGGGATGACCAGCGGTCCTACGCCAAGCTGCTGAAAGCGGCCGGCTACCAAACGGCCTATTTTGGCAAGTGGCACATGGGTCGGCAAGCAGGCCAGCGGCCGGGCTTTGACCACTCGGCGAGTTTTGTCGGCCAGGGAAAGTACACCGATTGCCCGTTTGAGATCAATGGGGTCATGACGCCCACGCGTGGCTGGGTAGACGATGTCAGCACGGACCTGGCCATCCGTTGGCTGAAGAAAAAACACGAGCAGCCGTTCATGATGGTGGTCGGCTTTAAGAGTCCGCACAGCCCGCGCGGCGGGAAAAACCTGCCCGGTCGATTGCGCGACCTGTATGCCGGGAAAACGAGCCGACCGGTTCCCAACCTCGGCGTGCCGCCCATTTTTCGCAAACCTGACCCGAAGTCAGGCAAGTTCGGCGAGGGCCTGGTCGGTCAGGAGATCCACCTCGATTATATGCGACATGTCACCGGGGCGGACCAGAATCTCGGAAAGATGTTAGACGCGCTCGATGACTCGGGTATGAGCGAGGACACCGTGGTGATCTACTCGAGCGATAACGGATACTATCTGGGTGAGCATTGTTCGGGTGACAAGCGATCGCTGTATGAGGAGTCGATCCGGATTCCGCTGCTGGTGCGTTATCCGCGCCTGTTTGCCAAGGGTGCGCTGGTGGATGAGATGGTGCTCAACATCGACCTGGCTCCGACCCTGCTGGACTTGGCCGGTGTGGCCGTGCCTACTGAGATGCAGGGGGCGAGTTGGCGGACTCTGGCCGAGGGCAAGCCGGCCAAGGACTGGCGCCAATCGTTTTTTGCCGAGTATTACAAGGAGCTGGGTGGCGTGCCCACATTGTATGGTGTGCGCACAAAGACGCACAAACTGATCGTTTACCCTGGGCATCCGGAGTGGACCGAGTTGTTCGATCTCAAGAGCGATCCGTACGAGGTTAAAAACCTTGCGGCTGACTCTGCCTTGTCGCTGCGCTTGCACACCGAGTTGGAGCGTCTGGTGCGGGATGTCGGTTACCGCGTTGAAGGCGAATGAACGTGGGGTGTCGAGCAGACGTCCAAGGAGGTTGAGCGCGCAAACCGCGGTGAAGCCGTAGTTTGCGTTGGCATAGTGCATATCGAAGTTTTCTAAGACAAAGTGGCCTGCGATTCAGCCGCGGCCTATGACTCATGATGGTGAGGAATTTGCTGACGGGTTGGTGTGTTGCTGGGAGCATTATCCCGGGGGAAACAGGGACACAATAGGTGATTGCTCATATTGGATTGGTCTCGCGGGATATGCAGCCAGACACCATTCTCGCACTCTTGTAAAATCAAAAACAAGGGCGTAGGCCACCCGAGTTGACCTATCGAGGGGGACAACCCAAAAAATGGCAACCGTGGGAAATAGCACCTGTTGTCGCATGATCAAACATTCTGCCCATTTCCGCTTGGCAGATAATGCTCACTCGCTAAGGTACAACCACTTGTTTCGCCCTCACTTTCTGCTTCCAACAACGCCCGCGCCCCGCGCCAAGTTCCTTGCAATGGATCCATTGTGATCGGGGTTTGGCAGGCCGTAAGCGGACTGCACCATCACCATCTTATCTTATATACCAGCCGAACCTGCCCCACGTCCCGCCGCATGAAAAACTTGCTTCTTCTCACCGCCTTTGCCTCCCTGATCCTCGCATCCGTGTCCAGGGCGAAGGAGGGGCCAAATGGCGGCCAGCCAAAACGCCCGAACCTGATCTTCATCCTGTCGGACGATATCGCCCAGGGCGACGTCGGAGCCTACGGCCAGAAACTTATCCAGACGCCGAACATCGACCGTCTCTGCCGGGAGGGAACGCGTTACCTCTCCGCTTACTCCGGCTCGTCGGTTTGTGCCCCGGCCCGCGCCTCCTTCTTCACCGGGCTGGACATGGGCCACTGCCCGGTTCGAGCCAACCGGCCGACGCCGCCCGAGGGCCAGCTTCCACTGCCCCCGGGCACCGTGACCGTCGGCAGCATTCTCAAGCAGGCCGGCTACCGCACGGCGACCATCGGCAAATGGGGCATGGGCATGTTCGGCAGCTCCGGCAGTCCGCTCAAGAACGGCATCGACCATTTCTTCGGCTACAACTGCCAACGCCACGCCCATTCCTACTTCCCGACCTATCTCTGGCACGATGACCGGCGGGTCGAGATTCCGGAGAATGCGAACGGCCGGAAGAAGGTCTATGCCCAGGACCTGATCCAGCGCGATGCGCTGAAGTGGATCGAGGCGAATGCCGATCATCCGTTCTTCCTCTTCTACGCCATGACCCTACCCCACGGTAAGTACGAGATCGACGACCAGGGAATCTACGCCGACAAGCCGTGGGCCGAGCGGGAAAAGACCTACGCCGCCATGGTCAGCCGCCTCGATGCGGATGTCGGCGCCCTGGTGGACCTGCTCAAGAAGAAGGGAATCGATGACAACACGCTGCTGGTTTTTGCCGGGGACAACGGCTCATCCTTCGGGCCCTCAAGCGCGATCGGAAGACGCTTCAACCAGTCCATGGACGGTAAGCTCCGCGGCTTCAAGCGCAGCATGTACGAGGGCGGCCTGCGCCAGGCCGCCTTCACCTGGTGGCCCGGGACGGTGCCGGCCGGCCGGGTGACCGATGAGCCGTGGGCGTTTTGGGATCTTCTGCCGACCTTCGCGGAACTCGCCGGCGCCGGGTTGCCCGGTGGCTACACGCCCGACGGGCATTCGCTCGTCGGTTTCCTCAAGGGGGGAAAGGCACCCGCACGGATGTACTTCTATTGGGAACTGCATGAGAACAACGGCTCCATCCAAGCGATCCGCTGGGACGACTGGAAGGCCGTCCGTCCGCGGGGCAGCGCCCGGGTCGAGCTCTACGATCTCAAGCAGGATCTCGGCGAAACGACCGACCTCGCCACCAAGCACCCGGCGCTCGTGAAAAAGGCGATCGTCATGATGAACGGCGCCCGTGTTAGCCATCCGGACTGGCCGGATCCCGCGACTACAGAGCCACGGCAAAGGAGGAGAAGATAAACCGCGCTAACATGCCACTAGGAACGAAATCACCATTCACCTCGATCGGGACGCTGCTGTCTGCGCTACTTCTTGTTGCCACACTAACAGAATCGAAGGCCGCCGTGCCCAAGCGTCCACCGAACATCGTCATCTTCATGATCGATGACCTCGGCTGGAATCACATCAGCGTGAAGCAAACCACCATGGGGAACCAGCGTCAGGAGTGCCGCACCCCCGAACTCGAGAAACTCGCGGCCGATGGGCTGAGCTTTACCCACGCCTATGCCCAGCCGAACTGCGCCCCCACCCGCGCCGCCATGCTTTCAGGCCAGTACCCCGCCCGGATTCACAATGACGTTTATGCGGTCGGAAACCTGAACCGCCACTCAGGCTTAGCGAAGAATGGGATCAGCTTTCAAGCGCCGCAACAATCCGAGGATGTCGGCCCCGAAGCGGTCACCATTGCCGAGGCGCTCAAGAAGAACGGTTATGCCACCGCCCACATTGGCAAGTACCATGTCGGCGGCCACCGGGGGAAATCCACCCTACCGGAAAACGCGGGTTTCGACATCAACATCGGCGGCTATACCCAGGGCCACCAGCCCGTCTGCTTCGCTGAGGAGAAGGGAGGGAGCTGGCGGTTCGCCGGCCTGGGTCGAGGTGATTTCGACCGCTACGCGGCCCCCTACACGAGCGAGTATCTGGAGAAGAACCGTTTCCCTGCCGAGCTCGCGGGCACGCCGAAACACATCGGCGATGCGATGGGAGACGCCTTGGAGACAACCATCACCACCCTCGCGGGCAAGGGTCAGCCCTTCTACATCCAGTTCCACACGTACGCCGTGCACCTTCCCGTGAAGTCCCGTCCCGACCTGCGGAAGGCCGCCAAGGAGAGCGGCGCCTCGAATCCAGACTACGCCGGCTTTGTCAGGGGCTTCGATGAGAACATGCGCCGCTTGCGTGAATTGCTGGAAGACCCGAATGGTGACGGTGATCACGCCGACAGCATCAGCAAGGACACCCTCATCCTGTTCACCTCTGACAACGGAGGTTGGCTTGGAGGCAATGCCCCGCTCAAGGGCGTCAAGGGTATGTTCACCGAGGGGGGCATCCGTGTCCCGCTCATTGCCTGCTGGCCCGGAGTCATCCGTCCGGGTGGCGTCACCGACCACATGGTGCATTCGGTCGATTACTATGCCACCTGCCTCGAACTCGCTGGCAAGCGCTGGATGCCTGCCGCCGCCACCCATCCCCTCGACGGCAGTTCCTTCGCCACCGTGCTCCGCGATCCGGCCGGCGCGAAGCCACGCGGCCCGATTTTCTATCTGTTCCCCGGATACCTGGGCAAGCGGGCGCAGCCTTGCGCGGTGGTGATCGACGACCTGCTGGGCAAGCGCTACAAGTTGTCGTACGACTACGAAACCGTCTCATGGGAACTCTACTGCATCACCGACGACCTCTCCGAATCCCGCAATCTCATCGACAGCCGCCGGGATGTCGCCGCCGCCCTCTCGGTCAAGATGCATACGTGGCTGACCCGACAGCACCCTACCTGGAAGCCGAAGTACCCGTTCCATAAGAAAAGCCGCAAGTCGGCCGGCCCCCCGCCGGTGTTGCCACCCACACCATGAATCCAACCATGTCTTCCCAACAACAGACCGCCGCCGCCATTGACCCGATCATGCCTACTCGAGCCCGGTGCGCGGTCTTGTTCATTCTGGCCACTCTGATGCTGGCGGGCCTTGTCCCAACGCTCCCCGCTGAGGAAGCACAAGAATCCGGCGGAGCTGGTGAGCTAACAGAGCAGGAAACCCAAGCCACCTACCAAGCCAGCGAGGTGGCAAAAAAGCCGGGTAAAGGCGAGGGTGTCGGGGCCGGCTGGCCGCAAGGCATGGAAAACTACAAGATCCGCTTCATCCGGCTCAACCACGGCGGGGTCGGCTGGGACGACGGTATGCGCAAGTCGGCCGCCGAGGTCAATTTCCTGCAAGAGTTTGCCAAGGCCACGGGCTTCAAAAAAATCGCCCGCAAAGGTGAGAGCCACTCCATCAAGCTCCTGGACAAGTACCCGGACGACGGGTTTCCCCCTTTCGTCTATCTCACGGGCAATGGGGTTATGGGACGGGTAGGTGCCAGAGACACCAAGATTCTGCGCCAGTACTGCCTCAAGGGCGGGATGCTCATCGCGGACGCGGGCAGCGCCAACTTTCACCGGTCGTTCACCCATTTCATCCGCCGGGTCTTTCCCGACAAGACCCTCATCGACATCGCCGACGATGATCCCCTCTACCAATCACCCTACCGGTTTCCGACGGGAGCCCCCGCCTTCTGGCACCATGGCGGGCGGCGCGCCCTCGGCATCAAGCACGAGGGACGGTGGGTTGCCTTCTACCACCCGGGTGACATGAATGACGCATGGAAATCCCCAGCAAACAACGACGTCTCCCCGGAGATGCGGGAGGCAGCCACCCAACTGGGGATCAACCTGCTCTTCCATGCCTTCGTCCAATGGGACAAGGCGACGGCCAAGGCGCGAGCGGAGCAATGATGTGCAACACCATTGGATGCCATCGGCCACCCGGCAAGGGCAGCGCGCTGCGCCGACGGGTTGGATCACGAAGCCGTAGATGGAATCGACCCGAATCAACGGGCAATCCTGTTGACAGCGGCGGGCTATCGACCAAGCATAGCAGCGCGTCATACCCGTCCTCATGAAATCCATCGCCCTACTGCTTGCCCTGTCCCTTCCCGCTTGCGCCACCAATGTGGTGTTTATTCTCGCTGACGACCTCGGCTTCATGGATGTCGGCTTCAACAACCCGGAAACGTTTTATGATACCCCGGTTCTCAATGGCCTGGCCAACGAGTCGATGCGCTTTACCGCCGCCTATGCCGCCTGCTCGGTGTGCTCGCCGACACGGGTGTCGATCATGACCGGCCAGTACCCGGCGCGCACGCGCAACACCGACTATTCGGGCGCACCCAACGGCCGTAGTGTCATCCCGGATGACCCGACCGACACCCGAGGCGGGAATTT
>JARFRT010000009.1 GCA_029287105.1 Akkermansiaceae bacterium
CAGGGGAAATCCAGGTCGAGAATTCCGCGGGTGTCACGCGAATAGCCGTCGACCACCGCGCCCACCGCGCCGCGGTTCATCGCGCAGGTGCTCATCAGCTCCCCCCAGAGCGCGTAGCTCGGAGATGATCCGGTGCAGACGTAGACTTCGTTTTTTTGCAAGTCATCGAGCGCGCGCAGCATCAGGCCGAACGGCTGGTTGAGCGTCTCGTTGACCCGGTCCGGGCCCTCGCCGCCGTCGTCATCCGCTTCCAGCACAGGCATGGCGCGCCCGGCGACCACCATGTCGTCGCGCAGCGGTTGCACCTGGGGCGGCAGGAATTGATGGGTGTAGCCCATCAGGTCCATCACATCGCCAATCACCGCGCTGAACAGCTCGTTGCGGCAGAGCGCGAATAATTCGTCATCGTTGGAGTAGGGTTTCATCATGGGTATCATCACAGGCGTGGAAGCGGGAGTCTAGCTCCGAACTTGGCGCTTGACCATGAGCCAACAGGTATTATTTATGCGTTATCTGGGACATCAACCAATGAAACGCAGACAAACCATCGACTTCCTCCACCACGACTCTGAAAAGTCGGGAATTGGTCGTATTACCACAGTAGCCCGACTCGAGAACAGTGCCGGCACCCCGGGAAAGTCGATGCGCAAGCTCGGTTGTTATGCCCTTGTCTATGTGTATTCCGGCTCGGGAGTGTACCGCGACTCGCAACAAACCCGGGACGTGCGGGCCGGCGACCTCATCCTGTTGGGCCCCGACCGAAACCACGCCTACAAACCGACCGGCGAGGTGGCATGGAACGAGTACTTCATGCTTTTCGAAGGTCCGGTTTTCGATCTTTGGCAGCAGCAGGGATGGCTGCCGCCGGAGTGTCCGATTCTGAATTTGCAGCCCTGCGACCTCTGGATCGAGCGGATCAAGGGTATCTATCAGCCGGAGCAATCCCCGCTGCAGCAGATCGCCCGACTCCAGGGGTTCCTCGCCGACGCCTTGGCCCATGACCGTTACCAGGTCGAGAAAGAAGCCACACAGCGCTGGCTCGACCGTGCCCATCACTTTCTGGAACAGCACCTCACCCGGACCGACGCAGTCCATCGGGCGGCACGGGACATGGGTCATTCCTATGAAACGTTCCGCAAAAAATACCGTCGGCTAACCGACCGGTCACCCCGTTATTTCTCCTCGAAAAAAAGGATGGAGTTGGCTGCCCAGCATCTGGTTGAGACATCCGCCCCGGTCCAGGAAATCGCCGAGAAACTTGGATTTTGCGATCAGTTCTATTTCTCCAAACGCTTCAAAATGTTTACCGGAGTGACGCCCGCCAAGTACCGGAAGCGGCTCTATCGGTTGGATGATTCGTGAGACGCTCTCAGCACTGCCGACCTCTGCGCGGATGGCCGTGGTATGCCATCACGACACGTTGGGCTGACGCTGCGTGACGGCTCCTTCTAGCTGGGCAGTGGCAACCAACCGCTCATGGCTCATTGATGACTTATTGATGACTTATTGACCGCTCATTGATGGCTCGGGCAATACCCAGGGCGTTTTGCCCCCTCGGGATAGTGCCACAGGTGACGCCAGTAATAGTCATCGAGTTGGTAGACATCGACGTTTCCATGGTTGATATCGAAATCGGCGGGCAGCACTCCGTATCTTTTCATCTCGCGGATGTATTCCTTTCTCGGTTTGAAGCCGGGCATGTCGAACCGCTTCACCTCGTCGAGCTTGTTTTTGCCCGTCTGGATCATCTTCAGGATTGTCTGGTAGTCGGCATCGTTGGTGTCCCTGAATACCACCGGATGAGGCACCGGGTCAGTCCCTGGCCGCGCGTTTTTCTTGGGCGTGTCCACCGCATAGCCGCCGGCCGTTTTTGCCAAGGGTGCCATCAGGGTGAGCGATTTTTCCGGTCGGCTCAGGTTGAACACAAAATGTCGCGAGAGCTGCAGTGCCTTGTCGCTCCACTTCGGACGCCAGAAGCTCAACGTGTTTTCATCGGACAGAAACTTGGGCAGGCGCATCTTGTCCTTATGGCATTCGGCGCAGCGGCGGGTGATGGCGGCCGCGGCATTTTTTGATTCGGGCCAGTGGTGGTCCGGGTTGATCACCTGTTTGTTTTCCTGGTAGCCGCCGATCATACCCGTGCCCAGAGCCGCGTAGGTTCCGGGATAGGCCGCAGCCGACTCGATCCAGTAGCGAATCATCTTGATCTCGTGCTCCGACAGCTTGACGCCCTCGTGATGGCCGAGGATTTTCTTCATCAGCGGACTCGGATAGGCGCCAATTGCGTAGGGCGGGTAGTTGCTTTTCGCCGTGTTCCGCCCGTCGACAAACTGCCTGTGTACGGTCAGGGTGACGTAACTATGGCTGAACATCGGGCCGCGATCACCTGTTAGGTTTATTTGATCCTTCCGATTATCCGGGTTGTGGCATTCGACACAATGCCGGTCGAGGATTGGCTGGATGTCGCGGGGAAAATCGAACAACTGGGGAATGCCTTTAATTGGCTCGGGTTTGTGCGCTGGCTTTCTTGCCGCCAGCGGCGTAAGCCGGGATGTGCTCACCGGGGTGTTGGTCCGATCTTCGTGGCAACCGAGGCAGCTGCTCATTTCTCCCGGGGCTACGGAGGTAAAGCTCTGCATCCTTTTGACCGCATTGTCGTTTTCGTCCAGAGCGATAAAGAAAACCGGTCGGTTGGCCGGCAATTCCATAAAGGCCGAGCCGTCATCCTCGATCGGGACGGTACCGAGAATCCTTTCCAAGGTGAATGTGCCGCCGTAGCTCAGCGGATCCATACCGCCGGTGTAGTTGATCGGTTTGGGCAGTGTTTCCATGATGAGCAGCTTTTTGATACTACCCGGTTTGACCCCCTTCATATTTCTACCGTTATAGACATTGGTCAGGATCAGCTTACCGGTCGTCTGTTTCGGGTCCGTCCGGTCCGGGATGACAACTTCGCGTTGACGGAGCATCACCGGTCTGGGCTCGTGGCATTGATATCCGGCCTTGGCATGTGCGTCGCTGAGTTGGTGCAACACGGTCGTCTCCCCCGCTGCGTTCATCATTTGAATCGATGGGCCGTTTGCCACCAGGTAGTGTTCCGGGGAGAGCGGGTAAGGATCGCGGAATGCCCTGGACGGGTTGATCACTTTTTTTGCGCTCGGATGGTCAGGGCCCCATTTGTCACTCACCCTGGTGACCCTGCCGTTATGCTCACGGCTGCCATGTCCGGGCGAATCAATCATCAGCACGTCCTCGGTGCCGGGTATCGGCTTGGCATCGATGTAGAGGCCGCTGGGATGCATGTTACCAAAATAGACCGTCTGGTTCGTGCCGTCCGGATTGGTCGTCCACAGGTGATGGTAGTCGATCTGGCTGCGGTCGACATACTCCCACCGGGTGTAGAGTATTTTTCCGTTGGGCATGACCCATGGTGTGTTGTCGTGTTCGATGTTCGCGGATATCTCACGGATTTTTTTCCCGTCGCCGTCACATCGGTAGAGCGTCGCCACCTGGGTCAGCCAGCAGTTCACCCACCGCTTCCCCCGGGTTGACACAAACATGATCTTGCCGTCGGGCAAATACGTCGGCTCGATGTCGTCATAGATACCGTCGGTAAGCTGCCTGAGGCCGCTGCCATCGGTATTGATTTCCCAGAGATGGAACTGATCCTCCCTGCCTTTGCGGTAGGAGAACAAAATTTTCTGGGCGTCGTAGTGGACGACCGGGTCCCTGACCGACCCATGTGGGTCATCGACAAGCACGGCCACCTTGCCGGTGGTCAGGTTGAGCAGACAAAGCTGCCCGCCGCGGCGGAATGCCTTTCTGGTATCGTCATCGGCGTAGTAGCCGAGGTTGGCGTACCAGTGGCCGTCGTCGCCGAGTTTCCGCCGCGCAAAAACGATTTGTTCAAATCCGTAGGTATTTTTGAGCAGAATTTTCCCGTCACCGGCGGCGGGAGCAGCGGGCACGACCGGCGCTTGGGCGTGGCACGGCGGTGGGGCGGATACGATGACCGTCAACACCGCCGCCGCCGATATTTTGAACAGGATTTGAACTCTGGCAAAGAAAACCATGGTTGGTGTTGTCATCCGGATGATTGGGTTGGGTGCCTTGCGCCTGCGATAGGGAGCTTTGCTCATGCGGTCACTCATTCATAATAAAGCGGCCCTTGCTGTCTGCGCCAGGGTTACACTCGATGGCATGGGATTGAGTGCCTCGGGCGCTTCCCGTTACCATTCCATCTCAATTAGATTAACGATGTGGATTCGGGCTTCTTTCATTGTTTTTGGCAATTAGACGATGATTGCTGGGAACGCCGGCCTGCTTCGACGGCCGTTTACCGGCGCGCGGGTTGAAATAGGGAGCGTGGAGACTCCTGTCCACTGCGGAGGATAGGTGGAGTAGCTAGCCTTGGGTTGCCGAGGGACAGGAGTGTCCATCCTCCCTAGGCTTGATTTGCCAAGCCAATTGTTTCCCACCCCCTTACCCTCTCAATACCTTTCCAGCCCAACAAGAAGCCCAGGGGCGACCCCCTGGGCTTGAAATGCGCATGTCAGTGGCGTGTCGTTTAGCGTGCTTCGAAAGACACACCGGGCCAATCATCCGTCCTGAAGGTCGAGGCGGGCAGCCCTTCCTTGTTGGCCAGGTTGGGCTCTGCCGTATTCGACCAGCCGTAGCGAACCGCCACCGGGGATTTGACCGCATCGCTGGAGACAATCAGCGTGTTCCCCTCGATCCGGCCCTTGGCTTCGACAAATTTTTGGTCGGCGCCTGCGACGGTGAGATGGGAAGCCTCATTACCGTCAAGCGTCTTCAGCCCTGACCCGACAGAATCGAACGTCAACCTGATCTTGCTGCCCTCGATCTTCATCGATTGATAGATAGGGCCTGAATGGACGAGGTCCTTTTTGCCATAATCTTTTGCCAGCGCCCAAAGTGCGAGCCGCCTCCCTACGTCGAGTTTGTTAGGCGGGTGGATATTGCTAACCGTAGCGATATCGCTAGTCACGGCCATACCTGTATTCTTCAGCGAAAGCGACATCAGCTGTGCCTCACGCAGTTCCTGGGATTCCCGACCCCCTCCATACTTAAATGGTGCAATCTGCACGTAGTAGAATGGAAAATCACCCTGCCCCCAGTCTTTTCGCCAGTTCGTGATCATGGCGGGGAAAAGCTTCCTGTACTGATAGGCACGGCTGACATTGGATTCCCCCTGGTACCAGATCGCCCCCTTGATTGCGAAAGGGATCAGCGGCGCAATCATGCCATTATAGAGGCTCGACGGGCTGTTCTGGTTTCTTGCACTGGGTTTTCTCGGCCCGCGGCGTGGTGGCTTTTTCCCTTCGGCCTTTGCCTTGGCCACGGTGGCATTCCAAGTCTCCAGGCGTTCTTCGTATTTCTTCAGCGCTTCCGGAAGGTTGGCCTTGTTCTCTTCAAACCGGTCGATGATGGGTTTGAGTTCCCTGTCGTTCTCGAGGATTTCGCGGCGCGTCCAGGCCTCCGCCAGCGTGCCGCCCCAGTTCGTGCTGATCAGCCCGATGGGAACATCCATTTCGTCATGAAGGTGCTTCCCAAAGTAGTAGGCAACCGCGCTGAAATTGCTGACGCTCTCAGGAGAACAGGCTGCCCAGCTCCCCTTGCAATCGTCCTGCGGCTTATCGGCGACGGTACGCGCCACGGTGAACAAACGGATATGGGGATACTTGGCCAAGGCGATATTCTTTGCCGGTTCTGCGGACGCCTTCATCGACCACTGCATGTTTGACTGCCCGGAGCAGACCCATACCTCACCGAACATGATGTCTTTCACTTTGACGGTGTTTTTACCCACGACTGTTATTTCGTGCGGGCCGGGGGCGCCGATGGTGTTGATTGAAACTTTCCACTTACCATCCTTGCCTGCGGTCGTCGGTTTGACCGGAAACGACTGCCATGACAGCCCGACGGCGATTTTCTCCCCCGGGTCGGCCCAACCCCAGATTGTCGCCTTCGCGCCTCGCTGCATCACCATATGGTCGCCAATGACGGCAGGCAGTTTCACATCAGCAACAGCCGTCGCAGCAAAAAGCGCGAGCAGCCCGATTGTCGTAATTTTAGCTAAATTTTTCATATTCTTATTTTTATTTCGATTGCTACAAAGCACCTCCGTCATAGACGATATTGCGGATCCATCAAACTCAATATTCGTTCCACCGATCCCATCGGAAACATCGCCAAGTGGAAGTGGCGTCCTACTTTTCCTTCAGCAGAGCAATCGCCTTATCGGCAAAAGCCTGGCCCAAGGACTTATAGCCCTCCTTGTTATAATGCAGCCCACCGCCGACGCCCTGTTGGCCTTTTTTATTGTTCATGTCGTCGGTGTCAACCCAGGCACCGTGCGCCGCTTCCTCCGCTAGCTTGACCTGGATTTCACGGATTTTTGTCCAGTGCTTGTATTTTTTATTCTGCATATCAAAGTCGCTGACACGACCGATGACAAAGTTGATTCTCTCCCTTTTCAAATCTTTTTGGAGTTGGGCGATGACCCCTTTAAAACTGTCCGCATAAACTTCTGCGAGCTGCTCTTTGGCGTCGCGCTCGCCCTGCATCCAGACAAAGGTCACCGTGTCGTAGCTTTTACCCGCCGTCGCCGCCTTGACCGCGGTGATCAAAGCGTCATACAAATGACCGATTTTTGACCGGTCCTTGATTTCCCGGTTATCGGGGTACTTGTAACCCTTATACCACCCCCTGATAGGGGCGCCGCTTTGCGCCTTTTTGACCACGATGACGTTTTCCTTGCCAAAAGCACTTTCCACCGCCGGGGTGAAAGAAACCCCCGGGTTCAAACCCGCCATGTTCGATTGGCCGGACAGGACAAATAAATGTGTCTTCTTTTCCGCCGTCTCTGCGGCACTTGCCAGCGAAACACAAAACGGGAGTAAACATAACAAGGAGAGGGTGAGCTTTTTCATCATCATTTTTTTCATTCTAATATTCTCGTTCTTATAGCAATACAGATTTTATGAAAGCGGATAATCCTAACGACCCATCCATCCTCCGTCGACGACCATGGTATGGCCGGACATGTAGTTGGAGGCGGCGGATGCCAGGAAGACAACCGGGCCGGCGAAGTCATCAGGATTGCCCCATCGGCCTGCGGGGATGCGTCCGAGTATCGCCTGGCTGCGTTCGGGGTCGTCCTGAAGCGCCTGGGTATTATCGGTGGCGATGTAGCCGGGGGCGATGGCATTGACCTGCACGCCTTTTCCAGCCCACTCGTTAGAGAGGGCCATGGTGAGCTGGCCGATCCCGCCCTTGCTGGCGGCATAGCCCGGCACGGTGATGCCGCCTTGGAAGGTGAGCAGCGAGGCGGTGAAGATGATTTTCCCGGCACCGCGCCCGATCATCTCCTTGCCCAGCTCGCGGGACAGCACGAACTGGGCGTTGAGGTTCACCTCAATCACGGTATCCCAGTAGTCGTCGGGGTGTTCGGCGGCGGGTGCACGCATGATGGTGCCGGCGTTATTGACCAGGATATCGATCTGCGGGATGTCGGATTTCACTTGTTTGATGAAAGCGTAAAGCGCCTCGCGATCGCTGAAGTCGCAGGCGTAGCCTTTGAAGTTCCGGCCTAACGATTTGATCTCATTTTCGACATCACTACCGCCGGGTTCGAGCGATGCGCTCACCCCGATGATATCCGCGCCGGCTTCAGCCAGGGCAATCGCCATCCCCTTGCCGATGCCACGTTTGCAGCCGGTGACGAGTGCCACCTTTCCATCCAGCCTGAATTGATCGATTACCATGATGTGATTTTTTTATTTAAGGTCCTTGATGGCGATGTGGTCCATGTCGTCGAAGCGTTGGTTTTCGCCTCCCATCCCCCAGCAGAAGTTGTAGGCCTGAGTGCCGCAGCCGGAGTGGATCGACCACATCGGAGAAATAACAGCCTGCTCGTTGCCGACCGTGATGTGGCGTGTCTCGTCGCCCGGACCCATCATGTGGAAGACCTTTGATGCTTCATCGAGCTCGAAGTACATGTAGACCTCGGTGCGGCGTTCGTGGGTGTGGCAGGGCATCGTGTTCCAGACACTTCCGGGCTCGAGCACGGTGAACCCCATCACCAGCTGGCAGCTTTGGATGCCGTTCTCGTGGATGTATTGATAAATCGTGCGTTTGTTCGCATCCTCGACCGTACCCATCGCAAGGGCATTGGCGTCTGCCTTTTTCGCCAGGGTCGTCGGGTATTGCGTGTGCGCCGGGTAGGAAATCAGATAGAACCGCGCCGGGGTGGCGGCATCCTCGCTGGTGAAGGAAATTCGCTCTGACCCCCGACCGATGTAAAGGCCGTCGAGGTTTTCCATGGCATGGTCGGTGCCATCAACGCACACCGTACCGTTGCCACCGATGTTGAGCACACCGACCTCGCGTCGCTGGCAGAAATAATCCGCCGCCAGCTCTTTGCCGGCTTCCAGCGCCAGAGGCTCGTCAGTCGGGACCGCCGCGCCGACAATGCCGCGCTCGACCTCGCAGTAGAGCAAGTTCAGTTTCCCGTCCTCAAACAGATCGATTAAAAACGCATCGCGCAATTCATCGGTCGTCATCCGTTTGTATTCATTTTTCCCTACGGTGTATCTTACGTTCATGGCTTGTATCCTGTTAGTCTTTTGTGATTTTGTTCAAATATTCTTGCCATGCTTTACGCGTGGTGATGGCCCCGGCTTTCTTCCAGCCGTATCCGGCTTGGTAGTTGAGACCGCCCTGGCTGTCGGTTTTGGTGATGATCAAAATGTGGCTTTCGTCCTTGTTGGCGGATTTCACCACCTTGATTTGATCGATCCGATTCGGATCGGTCACTGCTGCCGTGCCCAGCTCGGACCCGCCGAATGCCTCCCAGGCGGCAATCCAGCCCTTCTTTCGGTCTGAAAATGCCTCAGCCGCGCCGTCATGCGTGGTGACGCCGATACACACCGGCAACCCGGCGGCAGGCTTGCCATCAATGGTGAAGACCGACTGCACATCAAACAGCCGCTTACCAAGCTCGATGGTGATTGTTTTC
This sequence comes from Akkermansiaceae bacterium, assembly GCA_029287105.1. GTDB lineage: Bacteria > Verrucomicrobiota > Verrucomicrobiia > Verrucomicrobiales > Akkermansiaceae > Oceaniferula. The sequence continues at coordinate 9,041 of JARFRT010000009.1, forward strand.
ACCTCGCCGTAGCTGATGCCACCGATCTCGCATTGGTAGGTCAGTTTAAACTGCGAACGCTGCGGGGTGGTTTTGATGACTTCGTGCTTGGTATACGTGTTAAGCGGCTCACGCCTGCCGTTGAGCCAGATGCCGGTGCCACCACATCCGGCGGACGACCCGACGTGGTAGTTATCCAGCCCCTCCCCCCAGTCCTTGTGGTAGGTTTTGGTCTTCATCTGGCCGTACCACTTGTTGATAATCGGGTAGTCCACCCGTTTCAGCCAGCAGTCGATCCCGCTGTTCTCGCCACCCTTGCGTAAGGCCGGCCCGTAAACGCGGAATGCGATCTTGTCGTTCTCCCAGGCAAAATCATCGTCCCGCTCCGGCACAAAGCGGCAGAACGTCGCCGCCACACCGGGCTCGGCACGGGCATCAGACGACAGGCCTACCGCTGCCAGAGCCAGAGCCAGCATGGGGATAAGAGGATATCGGTTCATGACGGCTGAAGTCTCTCCGGCCCCCTTGATTATTCAATGTCTTTGTGCAGGTAATTTGAACCTCATCCTCAACCAGGCAGTCACTGGTATTTCGACAGGCGTGGGTTTGGGATTCCGGGGATTGAGGAATAGCCTCAGGGCACGGATAGAAGATCCCCCTGAAATGACCGCCAGACCCTTGCAAACTCCGGGCGGATCAAGGTCATTTCAAAGGCTATCACATTGCCAATCCACTGACCCTTAGTGAGTTTGATTCTTTACTATATGCCAGGCATTATGTGATCTACGCGGTCAACTATGAAGTACCAACTCCGGTCTTCTTTCGCGTATTTCCCATCTTTTCGCGCTCAAAGTTCACAATACTTGACCCCTACCCTATATTCACTAGCCTGTTCCCATGGCTGGCAAAAGATCAATTACCTCGCTCCATATGAAATCGCTGTTGGATCAGCATGACATCGAATCTCTTGCCGAACAACTGCAACCCAAACCCGAGCCGCAACCACATCACTTCCTGCCCAATTCAAAAGTCACCCAACAGCGGACCGAACGCCTCTGGAAAGCGATCGGAACAGCGCCCCACCCGGATATTCTGGACGACTGGACAAGCGCTCACCTCGAAAGCTTCGACGGCAACATCGAAAACTTCATCGGCTCGGTCAAACTTCCCGTTGGCGTCGCCGGACCACTGCGTGTCAACGGACTCTTTGCCCAGGGCGACTTCACCGTCCCGCTCGCCACATCCGAGGCCGCCCTCGTCGCCAGCTACCACCGTGGTGCCTGCATGATTTCCGCCAGCGGCGGATGCACCACCATGGTCCTCTCCCAGGCACTCAATCGCGCGCCCGCCTTTGTGTTCGATTCCATGATCACAGCCGCCCAGTTCGCTGTCTGGGCCATGGAGATATTCCCCAAATTTCAAGAGGTGGCCAATGCCACGACCCGCCACGGCAAGCTCATCGAATTCGGAACCACTCTGGAAGGCAACCACGTCTATCTCAACTTTGAGTTCACCACCGGCGATGCATCCGGCCAAAACATGGTCACCATCGCCACCCAGGCTGTCTGCGATTTCATCTCAGAACATTGCCCCGTCCCCATCCGGCAACTCTACGTCGAGGGAAACCTGTCCGGTGACAAAAAAGCCAGCTCCCAGGCGTATACCTCCGTCCGCGGCCGCAAGGTGTCCGCAGAAATCGTTATCACCCCGGAGTTGCTCGAAAAATACCTTCATGCCACCCCCCGGCAAATGACCGACTACTGGCGTGTCTCGGCCATCGGCGGCGTGCTCAGCGGCACCATGGGTGTGCAGGGACACTTTGCCAACGGCCTGACCGCCCTCTACATCGCCACCGGCCAGGACGCCGCCTGTGTTGCCGAATCTGCCATCGGCGTCACCCGCTTCGAGGAAACGACCGAGGGCAACCTCTACGCCTCGGTCACCCTGCCCGGTATCATGGTTGGCACCGTCGGCGGCGGCACCGGCCTGCCCAGTCAAAAAGCCTGCATGGATCTCATGGGCCTGCATGGCTCGGGCAACAGCGGGGCCCTCGCCGAGGTCTGCGCCAGCCTCCTCCTGGGTGGCGAACTCTCCATCATCGCCGCCCTTGCCACGGGCGACTTTACCAAGGCGCACCACAAACTTGCGCGTTGAATATTGATTTGGTCGATGATCATGCAATTATTATCATTTTCCACAATTCCCCAACTCAAGTTATAACCCTCCCATGCGTTGGTGGACTTACCAGAGAGAACGATTCCCTATTTTCCAGCACGGCCCGCTGGTCGCGGCCTTTAGCACCTGTGCCGTTGCCTACTCGTCGATGCTCACTGGTACGGCTCCCGTGTGGCAGGCCTTTGCCGTCGCCTTGGTCACCTGCCTTATTTTTTTCCTCCAGCTCCGTATTGCAGACGAGTTCAAGGATGCCGAAGAGGACGCCACTTACCGCCCCTATCGTGCCGTTCCGCGTGGCTTGGTTTCACTGCGCGAGCTTGGCTTTGTCTTTGCCTTGGGTGCCGTGATTCAGCTCATGCTGGCCGTGCTTTACTCACCGATGTTAGTCATCGTACTCGCCATCGCCTGGACCTATCTCGCGATGATGAGCGTCGAATTTTTTGCCCGCGACTGGTTGAAGGCCAGGCCGATCACCTACCTCTGGACCCACATGCTGATCATGCCCATCGTGGACTTCTACGCCACCGCCTGCCACTGGATCCCCAGCGGGGAAAAACCATGGGCCGGGCTCGGGTTCTTCCTCGCCGCCAGCTTCTGCAACGGCCTCGTCATCGAACTCGGCCGCAAA
>JARFRT010000464.1 GCA_029287105.1 Akkermansiaceae bacterium
CATTCAAGCGCTCGGCCACATCCTGCCCGAAGCACCCGCCCCTGCCGGCTCCTACGTCAACTGTGTCCGCTCCGGCAACCTGCTCTTTCTCGCCGGCGGCATCCCGCCGCTTGATGATGACCGCTACCTCGGCAAAGTTCCTACCGACACCTCGGTGGAGTCGGCCCAAGAAGCCGCGCGCCTCATCACCCTGAACCGCCTCGCTGTTATCAAAAGTGAAATTGGCGACCTGGATCAAATCACCCGCATCGTCAACGTCGGCGGATTTGTTAACTCCGAGCCCGACTTCTACCAACACCCCGCCGTCATCAACGGCTGTTCGGACCTGCTCGTCGAAATCTTTGGTGATCGTGGCATTCACTCCCGCACCGCCATGGGGGCCGCCGCTCTGCCCCTCAACGTATCTGTCGAGATCAACATGATCGTGGAGGTGGCGTAACAGCAACACCTACAAACGACGACATCCTCCCCTCAAGCTCATGAATGAAGAATCGCTAGTCGACTCCCTGCTGCCTGCGGTGGAACAACAGCTGGAATCAACGCAAACACCTTACGTTCAAGAAACCTTCGTCAGGCTGGTGGAAAAAGAAGGCATCAGCCCCGATGAATCAAAAAAACTGATCGCCCTTTGTCTCGCCGATGAGTCTAACAGGATGTACATCGACAAGCGTGACTTTGATGTCAGCCGCTATCAAGAACTCCTCGACGCACTACCGGATGAACCCAGCGAGTAAGGTCGGCGCTGTGCGCAAGGGATGATCACTCCCCCGTCTGGTCGCCCTCGGCATCCTCCTCAGGCGCCTTCGGAAGCTTGTCCACCTCGTCGAGGACATTGACCATATCGACGCCGCGTGCAGCGGAGGTGTCGAGTCGGAAATCGAGGACCGGCGTGCATCGCAAAACCACACGCTTGGCAATGCGGCTCTGGATCAGATGCCTCTTTTGACCGAGTTGTTCCAGCACTTTGGCTCCATAGCCACAGATCACGCCGACAAATACCTTTGCCTCGCGCAGATCCTGGGTGATTTCCACCGCGTTGACGGTTACAAGCGCACCACCAAATTCAAAATCGCGCTGCAACACCGTGCTAATTTCACGGCGGAGTAGTTCGTTAATCCTGTCTAATCGCTGGCTCACGTAGAATAATAGCTGGTAAATCCAAAATACTCAACTTAAAGAGTCTGATCGACCTTTTCGAGGATGTAGCACTCGATGATGTCGTTTTCCTCATACTCGTCAAACTCGCCGAGACGGATACCACAATCGATCCCCTGCTTGACCTCGTCGACTTCGTCCATGTGGCGACGAAGCGTGGACATTTTGCCGTCGAAGACCGGGACACCACCGCGGAGCACGCGGGCGTGTGCCAGGCGGGTTACCTTGCCGTCCTTGACAATACAACCAGCGGCACGACCACGTTTGACTGTGAAGATCTGCTTCACCTCGGCGTG
>JARFRT010000062.1 GCA_029287105.1 Akkermansiaceae bacterium
CGCCGCACTCGCCGATCTGCCGTCCCGTGAAGCCCTGCTTGCGCAACTTCTCGCCGTCATCAACGCACCCGCAACCCAGCTGGTCCGCACCATCACCGAGCCCGCCGCATCGCTGGCCCGCGTCATCAAAGCCAAACACGAAGGCTGAAAACAATCTGAACGGATGGCGTATTCCCCTCCAGGGATGCGCCTGATAAAAAATAAGGTTAATTCGTCGGATCTTAGGCATAAGAGCTGAAATGTCCGGAAGCTCCGGGCGCGACGACACCAAAAGGAGAAAAAACAACATGTCTGACATTAAAAAAATAGCTGAAGAATTAGGTAAACTCACCGTGCTTGAAGCCGCTGAGCTAGTAAAATCCCTCGAAGAAGAGTGGGGCGTTTCCGCCGCCGCTCCTGCCGCCGCCGCCGCCGCACCTGCTGCTGCTGCTGAAGCTGCCGAGGAAAAGACTGAATTCGACGTCGTCATCGCCGAAGCCGGTGGTAACAAGATCGCTGTCATTAAGGCAGTGCGCGAAGTTGCTAGCGGACTCGGACTCGCCGATGCCAAAAAACTGGTCGAGAGCGCTCCCGTTCCCGTCCTGGAAGGTGTATCGAAAGACGATGCTGAAGCAGCCAAGGCCAAGCTGGAAGCAGCTGGTGCCAAGATTGAACTGAAGTAATTCTTCAAAGCAAACGAGACTTTCTTTGTGTGTGGTGTCATCACCGGCACCACACACAAGTCAGTTCTCGCCAAACTCCCTCCAACGATCAAAAAAATCCGCGGACGGCATTCAAACATGACTTCACTTGGTCCGGATCAGCCCACCAAACGCCACCATGGCCTGAGCGAAGATATGTTTGAACCCCGCCCGTGAACCACCAGGAAAGACGTTTCCTGAAAATTCACATCCACCACATCTCGAAACATCAAGTGTGACCTGAATGGCCCGGACTGGAAACAGTGCGGGTAAACCTGCCTCCGGCAGATCGTTCAGAAACCACTCGTTTCCCGTTGTATAAACCGCCCATCCCTGCATCCAGCTAACCCACAGCTCACTACCCACTACTTATTATGGCCGAAAGACGCTACTACGGAACGATTGAAGAAGTTATCGAACCCCCGAATTTGATCGAGGTTCAAAGCAAATCCTACGAGGATTTTCTGCAAAAAGAAATCCCGGCCTCACAGCGGGACGACTCCGGACTTCAAGCCGTTTTCCGTGAGATTTTCCCCATCAAGAGTTACGATGAGGCAATCACACTGGAATTCATTGCCTTCGACATCGAGGAGCCCAAGGCGACCGCCCTTGAGTCCCTCCAGACCGGCGAGACCTTCAGCGCCGCACTCTATGTGACCTTCAAGCTCAAGGACGAGAGCGGCACCAAGAAAGAGCGTGTTTACATGGGTGAAATGCCCATGATGACCCGCCGTGGCACCTTCGTCATCAATGGCGCCGAGCGTGTCATCGTTTCCCAGCTCCACCGTTCGCCCGGTATCTGCTTTGAGACTTCGACCCACTTGAACGGAAAACTCCTGCACTCCTTCCGGATCATTCCCGACCGCGGATCATGGTTGGAAACCCAGTTTGATACCAACGACCTGCTCTACGTCTACCTCGACCGCCGCCGTCGCAGAAGAAAGTTCCTAGCGACCACCTTCCTGCGCGCCATGGGATGGCCGACGGACCGTGACCTGTGCGAACAGTTCTACAACATCGAGAAACTCAAACTCAACAAAAAGGCCGACGAGGAAGAGCTCGCCCAGAAGGTGACCTTCGAGGACATCCTTGACGGTGAACTTGTCATCGCCAAGGCCTACGAGCCACTCACCATCGGGATCGTGCGCCAGTTGATTGAAATGGGACACAAAACCATCGACGTCATTGACTCCCGCGAAGACGAGATCCTTCTCAAGTCGCTTAAGAAAGACCCGGCACACGATGAGGAGTCCGCCCTTAAGGACATCTACCGTAAACTTCGCCCCGGCGATCCGCCAACCGTCACCAACTCCAAGGCACTGCTCGACCGCCTCTTCTTCGATGAAAAGCGCTACGACCTTACCCGCGTTGGCCGCTACAAGATCAACCAGAAGCTCAAGCTTAATATTGATCCCAAGGCCCGTGTCATGGTTCCCGAGGACTTCCTGGGTGCTGTCAAATACCTCCTCCGCCTGAAAAAAGGCGAGGGCGTGCTCGACGATATCGATCACCTCGGCTCACGTCGCGTCCGTGCCGTCGGCGAACTGCTCGGCAACCAGTGCCGCGTCGGTCTCGCCCGTACCGAGCGCCTCGTCAAGGAGCGTATGAC
>JARFRT010000098.1 GCA_029287105.1 Akkermansiaceae bacterium
GCCTGATCGGCGACGAACAACATCCGGCCGATGTCGAGTGGGCCGACAACAAATCCCTGGCCCGCTGGCCGGAATGGTTAACCCAAGGAAAACCCCGCCCATCAAAAAATCGCGTCCCCTTCACCACCTGGAAACACTGGAATGCCGACGACCCACTCCAATCCTCCGGCCTGATCGGCCCTGTCACCCTGCGAGGTGCGCGGATGGTGGCAAAACCGTAAAACCGGTAGGAAACTCTAAGTTTTAAAAACATCAGCCCAAGACAGGCTACTTCACATATCCTCCGCTGTGGACAGGACTGCCTCGCCCACTCGGCTATGCTGGCACGCAGCCCTCCTCCTCCGTCGGGCAGGAATCAATTCGTGCATTGTCCACTCTCCCTACTTCAACCCGCTTCGCGGGCTAGGGAGGAGGGACACTCTTGTCCCTTGGCAACCCAAGTCTTCCTTTCGCGTTATTTAGCGTATTTAGCGGTTCGCAAATTCAGTGGACGGGAAAACAAACTGCCGATAGATCAACACGAATTGATCGCGCTGACTGCACCTCGTGCGGTTTATGTCGCCAGCACCGACGAAGACCTTTGGGCCGATCCCGGGGCGACTATGCAGCCTTGCTCGCTGCCGGCCCCGCCCTCAGCTCAACCCTTGCCGCTGGTTGCGCCGGGTTAGTGCAGCTATGAAATCGGCCGTTCTCCTCCTTGACATTAAATGAGGCGTCTGCAAGTTAACCCGGATGAGGAGATTCCGTCTGATACTTGCTGGCGCTGTGATTGCTACGGCCACTGCACTGGGCTTGCTGCCACTGAGTGCCAAGGTCGATTTTGCCCACGATGTGGTGCCGATTCTCAAGAAAAACTGTGTCGAATGCCACGGCGGTAAAGCCTCCAAAGGCGGACTCTCCATCAACTCGCGCCGCCTGCTCATGGAGTCCGATACCGTGATCGCGGGCAAGCCGGACCGATCGATTTTTATCGAACTACTGGAAACCGACGACCCCGACGAGCGGATGCCATCGGTTAAAAAGGGGGAGAAACCGAAACCGCCGCTGGCGAAAAAGGAGATCGATACCCTGCGCCGCTGGATTGCCGAGGGGGTGGTCTGGCAGGACGGGTTTTCCTTTCAGGAGGAACGATACAAACCACCATTGAAACCCCGCCGACCGGTCGTGCCCGTGGGGAGGAAAGGGGATAACGCAATCGATCGGATTGTCCGGGCATATTTTCAAGAGCACCAAGTCAAGGAGCCCGAGGAGGTCAGCGACGCCACCTACCTGCGGCGCCTATCCCTCGATGTGATCGGTCTGCCTCCTACGCCGGCCGAGGTGCGGGCATTTGTCTCAGATAAGGCGGCCGACAAGCGCTCGAAGCTTGTCGACACCCTGCTTGCGCGGGACCAGCAGTTTGCAGAGCATTGGATGACATTTTGGAATGACTTGCTGCGCAATGCCTACTCCGGGACCGGCTTCATCGACGGCGGACGGAGCCGGATTACCGACTGGCTTTACCTTTCATTGTTGGAAAACAAGCCCTACGATCGTTTCGTCCGTGAGCTTATCGCTCCGACAAAAGCGTCGGAAGGTTTCATCAGGGGCATCAAGTGGCGGGGTAATGTCAATGCCAGCCAGAGCCGGGAAATTCAGTTTTCCCAGAGTGTCTCGCAGGTATTTCTCGGCATCAACATGAAGTGCGCCTCGTGCCACGACAGCTTCATTGACGAGTGGACGCTGAAGGATGCTTACGGTTTGGCGGCGGTCGTTTCTGACAAGCCGATGGAGATGTTTCGCTGTGACAAGCCGACGGGGAAGGTGGCGCAGGCTACTTGGCTCTTCCCTGAGCTGGGTCATATCGATGCCACCAAGCCACAGGGCGAAAGACTCAAGCAGCTCGCCGGCCTGATGACCCACCCCGAGAACGGACGAATGCAACGCACCGTGGTTAATCGACTCTGGAAACAGATGATGGGCCGCGGCATCGTCCATCCGGTCGACGCCATGGGGGTCGAACCCTGGAACGAAGACCTGCTCGATTACCTCGGCGTCTACTTGGTCGACCAAAAATACGATTTAAAGAAAGTCATCGCCCTGATCGCCAAGTCAAAAACCTACCAACTTAAAGCGGAGATCGCGAAGGAGGGTAAAGGGGAGTATGTCTTCAGTGGTCCCGTCATGAAACGGATGACCGCCGAACAATTTCTCGACTCGATCCGAACCACCACCGGGGTGTGGCCGCAGCCAGGAGGGAAAGCCAAAAGGCAAGTCGCAGCTGTGATCAAGGCACATGGATTGAAAAAGTGGGACGGTCGCCCGCTCCGGGCCGCATTTACGCAACTGGACACACTGCAAGGCGCGCTCGGTCGGCCTAACCGTGAGCAGGTCGTCTCGGCCCGTCCGGATCTCGTGACCACGCTCGAAGCGATCACCCTGGCCAATGGGCCACAGCTTGCCGGCATCCTCAGCCAGGGGGCGAAAATGCTTACCGCAAAGGCATCGGCTGATGGTTTTGTACAACAACTTTACCTCGCCGCCCTCTCCCGTCTTCCCACCGCGGACGAGCGTCGTCTGGCTGGCGAGATCATGGGACGACCAGCGACCCAACATGGCGTCGAGGACCTTCTCTGGACGCTCTTCATGTTACCCGAGTTCCAATTTATCAATTAACTGATCAACCGATCCATGACTACTCACAGCAACGAATCCTGGTATGATGAATCTCGCCCGGAGCAGACCAGGCGGCACTTTTTAAAAACGCTCGGTGCCGCCTCGGCGGCCACATTCATCGGCGGAGCCCCCGTGCGCGGCGATGAAGTCGAACAGCCGGAAGCAACGGCAGATTCCTGTATCCTGATCTGGATGGCGGGCGGTATGGCCGCTCCCGAGACATTCGACCCCAAACGCTACCTGCCCTTTGAGGTCGGAACTCCCGTCGAAAAAATCATCAGTACCTTTCCCGCCATCGATACCTCGGTGGATAACATCAAGATCTGCAAGGGGCTCGAAAAAATAGCCTCCGTGATGGATCGTGCCACCCTGATCAGGTCGGCGACCCAGGCAGACCTTGGCCACATCCTGCACTCGCGCCACCAGTACCACTGGCACACGGGCTACGTGCCCCCGCAAACCGTCGCCGCGCCTCACATCGGAGCGTGGATGGCAAAGATGTTGGGCTCGCG
>JARFRT010000469.1 GCA_029287105.1 Akkermansiaceae bacterium
TATCTATGATAAAATGTCTGCTCAGGTAAAATATAAAAACAATGTGACCTTAAATTATTCCCTGACCACCTATTCTCCGTTTGAAGGATGGCGTGTTGCTTTGAATGGTACCGAAGGAAGAATTGAAGCCTGGATGGATATCCCTTATCAAAAGAATGTATCCGTCAATCAGTCCGAAATGCATGCCGCCGAGATGGAACAAAGCGGGAAAGAGCATGTGGACAACGACCCAATTATTGTCCATAAATTATGGAAAAAATTCTACACCGTCAACGTAGCCATGACCCGATGTGGACATGGTGGCGGCGATGCCCGGTTGCAGGATAAACTCTTTAAAAACCCCGACCTGGCAGATCCTTACGGAAGAGCTGCGAACAGCAGAGATGGCGTGATGTCCGTTTTGATTGGTATTGCCGCAAGAAAAAGCATTGAAAGCGGTAATCCGATTAAAATTGGTGACTTGACCGATTTAAAACCAAGAGTGAAGCGCATTTAATTCTTGAGTGCCTTTGATGTGGTGCAAACCATTTCGCTGCTTCTTATTAAGAGCAGCCTGCATTTTTTTTTAAGTATCAGATGTAAGAATACCGAAGGGGAGAAAGGCACCCCCGTTCCGCCCCTCTCCACAACGCCCAGCCCCCAAAAGCAAGTTTTCTGCAATCCCGGCAGTCGAAAGTCGACAAGCCCGCCAGACCCCCTACCCTGCTCCCCATGCATCTTAACCCACTCCTCACAGTCGCTGTCCTCGCCATTCTCGCGACCGCACACCTCCCCAGCGCGCACGCGCAGGCAACGCAGGCAAAGAGCGATTTCCACCAGGCCGACGTGGTCGAAACGATCGCGTTCGGTTCCTGCTACAATCCGAGGGAAAAGAGACACTCCCTGTTCGATGCTATCTTGAAGCACCGTCCGGACGTATTCGTTCTTCTGGGTGACAACATTTACGGTGATACCCATGACATGGCGATGCTCAAGGCCAAGTATGCGGAACTTGAAGCGGTCGAACCCTTCCGCAAGCTCCGCGACGCCACCAAGATGATCGCCACCTGGGATGACCACGACTACGGGCTGAACGATGGCGGCAAGACCTACAGCAAACGTGCTGAGTCGGCACAAATCTTCCTCGATTTCTTCAAGGACCCCGCCGACTCGCCACGGCGGAAAAGAGAAGGGGTGTACGGCTCCTACACATTCGGCAGCGGCGACCGCGTCTGCCAGATCCTGCTCCTGGACACCCGCTACTTTCGCGATGAAGTGCCCAGAGCCAAAGGCAAAAGGAAGCCAGGCACGGTGGGATGGTACGAGCCGAGCACCGACACCACCAAAACCCTGCTGGGAGAAGCCCAGTGGAAGTGGCTCGAGCAGCAGCTTCAGGTCCCGGCCAAGATCCGCATCATCGGGTCGAGCATTCAGACGCTGGCCTACGAAAAAGGCATGGAGAACTGGGGCAACGTCCCGCACGAACAACAGCGGCTGTTCGATCTGCTCAAGAAGCACAAGGCACACCACACCTTCGCGATCTCGGGCGACGTCCACTTCGCCGAGCTGTCGAAAAAAGATCTCGAGGGTGGCTATCCCTTCTATGATTTCACCAGCAGTGGCATGTCCCATACCAGCAAGTCATGGGCCAATGCAGCCAACTCCTATCGCGTCGGCAAAGCGCTTTGGGACATGAATGCCGGCCTCATCGAAATCGATTGGGCCAAGCAGACCGTGCATCTCGGCATCATCAACAAGCTGGGCGAGAAAATCATGAATCACCCGCTCAAGCTGTCGGAACTGGAGTTCGGCAAGTGAAACCGACCAACCGGCCTCAATCGTGCGCACCCATCAAGACCCGGGTCATCAGCAATCCATAAAAGCCCCATCCTATGCCCACTTACTTCATTGCTATGGTAGCCCTGCTGGCCACCCCGCTATCAGCATTTGCCGCTGAGCCAAAGCCTGCGGCCGACGGCAAACACCTCTTCATTTTATCAGGGCAATCAAACATGAGGGCTCCGCTGCCCGACGCATTCAAGGAATCCGTGTCCCAAGTTTTCGGTAAGGACAAGGTGATTGTCGTGATGCATGCCCGCCCCAGCCAACCGATCAAGCGATGGTACAAGAACTGGACGCCGCCGAAAGGAGCCAGCCCATTGACGGAAAAAAACAAAGGCAAAAAACCTGAACCGCACGGCACGCTCTACGATGCGCTGCTCAAGCGGGTCGAGAAGTCCGTCAAGGGACAAGCGTTGGCGTCGGTCACCTACATTTGGATGCAGGGTGAAGCCGACGCGGGCAGTGGCTGGGGAGAGGTTTACGAGCAGAGTTTTTTCGGAGTTCTCGAGCAATTCAAGGCCGATCTCAAGCTGAAGAAAATCAACTATGTGACCGGTCGGATCAATGACCATTGGTTGACCTCCAAAGGAGTCAAGGACGGGGACCGGGTGCGGGCGGTTCAGGTCAAAATCGGCGAAGCGCATGCGCATGGTGACTGGGTCAATACCGATGATCTCAACACCGGCGTGAACCCGTGGGGTATCTACGAATTCGATGGAGGCCATTTCCCGACGCCAGCATACCGGGTGTTAGGGCAACGGTTCGCCCGCAAAGCCTGCAGGCTGGTTGACCCCGATGCGAAATTGGACGATTCTGCCTTCGACGCGGTCTTTTTGGATTCCGCGGAGGGGATTGAGAGCCACCTCGCCGTCGGGAAGAAGATTTCCGGCACGAAACCGGCCGCAGGAAGCGACGGCACCCCCCCGGAACTGGCATCCCTGCTCGACGGAAAGTATGGCGGAAGCGAACCCAAAAACAGTCACTGGCTGGTTTTCCCGCCGACGCCGAAAGGCGTCGAACTGTTGCTGGACTTGGGCCGGGAGCAGAGCCTCACCGGAATCGGTGTCGATCTCCTGATCAACCGTCAACAAGGGGCCGACCTCCCCGAGAGGGTGATCATTTCCGTATCGCAGGACGGTTCCAACTATCGGCAAGTGCACCGCAAAGGGATCACGTTTTCGTACAATAAATCCTTGCGCAGGAAAGCGGTCAGCCAGCTCAAGCCGCAACC
>JARFRT010000477.1 GCA_029287105.1 Akkermansiaceae bacterium
CGTGGGCTCGGAGATGTGTATAAGAGACAGGCGGTGGATGGTGGTGTTTTCGCGGAAGGTGTTGCCGTTGCCGATGATCAGCGCCGTAGGCTCGCCGACGTATTTGAGGTCCTGGGTAATCTGGCCGATGGCGGAGAAAGGGAAAAAGGTGTTATCCTCCCCAATGGTGGTATGACCTTCGATGACAACGTGGGATTTGAGCACATTCCCCGCGCCAATAACAACGTTGGCGCCGATGACGCTGTAGGGGCCGATTTCCACGTTGCTGGCGAGCTCGGCGGATGGATCGATGACTGCGGTAGGATGGATCACGGGTGTGAAATGGCTGAGGCTAGGGGGTGCTGGTCTTACTTGTCGATCAGAGCGAATTTGAGTTCTCCCGAGGACACAACCTCGCCATTGACAATACAGCGGCATACTGCGGAGCCGATACTGCGGCGGACTTTGAGGATTTCCGCCTCAATGAAAAGAGTGTCGCCAGGAAGCACGGGGCGGCGCCACTTGACCTTGTCGACACTCATGAAGTAACCGATTTTCCCTTGGTTCTCTGGACGGCGTAACATCACGATGGACGCAACCTGCGCCATGGCCTCGACCTGGAGCACGCCGGGCATGATCGGGTGGCCGGGGAAGTGGCCTTGGAAGTAGGGCTCATTGATGGTGACGTTTTTCACTCCGGTGCACTTGTTGTCGCCTTCGAAGTCGACCACGCGGTCAAGCATCAGGAAGGGGTAGCGGTGAGGCAGGATTTCCATGACATCGTTGATGTCGAGAACGGCCTCGCCTTCGGGGATGGTTACGGGCGGCACCATGGTGCGCATCCGCATGTACTCGCGCTTCAGGGTGGATGCCATTTCGGTGTTAGGGCCGTGTCCGGGCTTGACGCAGATGACGTGTCCCATGATCCGTTTTCCGCTGAGCATGAGGTCGCCGATGAGATCGAGCGCCTTGTGCCGTGCGAACTCGTTGTCATAGCGCATGGATTCCTTGCTCATGACTTCGTCGCCCCGGACGACGACGGCATTTTCGAGGCTGCCGCCTTTGATCAGTCCCTTGTCGAGCAGGGGTTTGACATCCTCGTAGTAGACAAAGGTGCGGGCGGGTGCGATTTCCGTTTCGTAGAGCTCGGGAGTGACCTCGCTGGAGAAAAACTGGGTGAACCTGCCATCGGGGCCGACGTTGGTGCAGGACACGCGGAATTTTTTGTCCGGAACGATGGTGATGAGCGAGCCGTTTTTGGTTTCGATGTGGATGGGTTCGCGGATTTCGTAAACCTTGCGTGGTTTGTCCTGGGCTTCGATACCTGCTTGTTTGATCAATTCCACGTAGGGTTGGGATGATCCGTCACCGATGGGGGGCTCGTTGGCATCCATTTCGATGATGGCGTTGTCGACACCCATGCCGCAGAGGGCGGAGAGGACGTGTTCGACGGTGTGCACCTTGACGGATCCTTCCGCCAGGGTGGTGGCGCGTTCCACGGTCTGCACCTTGTCGACATCGGCATCGATGAACGGCTGGTCGTCAAGATCGACGCGGCGAAACTTGAACCCGTGCCCGGCGGGGGCGGGTTTCAGGGTGAGGGTGACTTTTTCTCCTGTGTGGAGGGAGGTTCCTTCCAGCGAGGCACTGGAGGCGACTGTGTGTTCCATCTCGGCGGACATGCGGTGCTTTTAGGGTAAGGACACGTCGATGACAAGCATTTCAGAGCTTGTGCGGCGACCGCCTGCCCTTATCCCGAGGATATTGTCATTGCGGCATCACCTCTCGATCTTCGCGTTGGCTGGGTTTCCGAAAATAAAACAAAAAAACTTCCAAGGATTTTTACGCTCGTGTGTCGAACAGATAGAAAGCATGATGTCACACAATGCCGCTTAAAGTGCCAAATAAGGTGATGAAGCTACGTCCGAACACCCGAGTGCGCGCGAAAGCATCAGAGAAACCTAGCGTCGAAGCCCTCTTCGAAGCCGAGGAATCTCCCTTGCTTCGGTACGCCCACGGCATGGTGGCACGTCGTGAAGTGGCTGAGGAAATCGTCCAGGACGCGTTTCTGAAGCTGCATCAGCACTGGAAAGACATCGATAACCCCCGCGCTTGGCTCTACCGCGCCACCCGAAACCTCTCCCTGAACCACCTCCGAAAATACCGCCGTGAGTCGCTGACCGAGGACTCCGACCTGGAACCGACAGCATACGACCTCCCCGATGTAGAACTCGGCCGCATGGAAGCCATCGGCACCCTGCGAACCCTGATCGAAGAACTCCCGCCCGCCGACCGACAACTCATCCAGCTCAAATATCATGACGAACTCAGCTACGGCAACATCGGCGAAGAACTTGAACTCAGTACCGGTAATGTCGGCTACAAACTCCATCACCTGCTCAAACACCTCTCCGAAGCCCTGCAAAAAGCAGGCATCAGCTCGCCGCGCGGCTAGTGTTGCAAACTTTAAGTTTTAAACTCTAAACACCAATCAAACACCAAGAGCCATTCTGGCCTGGAAAACATCTATCAATTCTGTCTAAACAATGAGCAAAGAACTCCATACCTACATTGAACCCGAGCTTGAGGCCCGGATTACCGCGCTTGTCCTTGGCGAGGCAAGCGAGTTCGAAGTGGATGAATTGGAGCGGATGATCGAGGAGAAGCCCGAACTCGCTCTGTTCCGCCAGCGTATCGGGTTGATGCATGATTTGCTGGGTGAGGCGGTCAAGGCCACGCCCGACAAAGAATGGCAGCTCTCCGCTGAGCGCCGCGCCGTATTACGCAGTACTTTTTCCAGTAAGGGGCGGCCTGCCGCCGAGCCCCGCCCGCGCGACAGGGGCTGGAAAAATTGGCAGGCCGCCATCACCATCGCCGCCTGTCTGCTGGTGTGCGTGGTGCTCTTTTCCATGATGACGCCGACCTATAAGCGGGCGCTGGACGAGAATGCCTCATGGACGATCACGAGTTATTCTGCCGGTGGGGAGACGGATGAAGAATATTTCGAGGAATCAGGCCGGGGAACATCCGTGTATGGGAGCAAAGCCGCTTCGGATGGCACAAGGATGGCGCAACTTAAAACCGAGTTGCCGAGGGAGGTAATCGAGGGAACGCCCAGACCCATCGTGCTTCCTGCAAAGACCCCCGATAGTCAGCAGCCGGCAGAAAAATCGCTGGCACTGAAACGGCGAGCTACGCTTGAGCTCAATGGTATCCCGCCCACCGCAGAGCCTTCCGAGCGTTCGCGCGGCCTGTCCAAACGCCAACCCGCCATCCCAGGCTCGAGTAGTGCCAAGGCCATCGCTTCGAACACAATTTCCCCTGCAGTCGTTCCCACACCGAAGGCCAACGCTCCGGTTCCACCCGCGGATATGGCCAACTACGATGCCTTTGGCGATGGTAAGAATGGCGGTGGCGGCGGAGGTGCACAGGGGTCAGATCCCTTTGCCTCCGCTTCCCTTGGAAAAAAACGAGAGTTGGCCAAGGATGGCACGCACGAGAGGGTGGTGCTCGATGAGCTTGCTATGCGAGAGAAGGAAGGCTCGGCACTCAACAAACGGCTTGAAAGCTTGGCGCGGTATAAAACGCCGGATAAGCCCGAAGCCGGTTCATCATCGCGGCGTGCAGGTTATGCCTATGATCAAAAAGGTGGGCATGACCGTGGGGGCAATGAGGAGGCCGCTGAACAAAATGAGTTCGCGGTGGCGGGCACGGATTCGCGCCGCGGCGACCTTGCAACCCCCCGCAAGTTGGACGATGTCACCCTGGACAAGCTGGCCCGTGCGCGGCAAGACGGTGAACTTTTTTACCAAAGGCAAGCGGCAGCGGGACCGGAGGGGGTGGATAAGGAAACGAATGAACGCTGGAACAAGGATGAGAACAGAGACACTTTGCGGGCCAAGTCGAAGCGCTCGGGTTTCGCGTCTCGGGCTACTGGGATCTCGCTGGATTTCGATGACGACGTTGAAGCTGGTTCCGGTGTTGATGTATCTCGCCACCTGACCGAACACAAACCGCCCGAGTTGCCCGGTATGTCGAAGAGTGGGATCAAGCGGGATTTGTTGAACATCAGATCTGGGGACAACGTTAAATTCTCCCTTGATCGGCCGGATGTTTCCGAAGAGTTAGCCCGGGCTTCTGAAACACCAGCGACTCAGCCAGAACAAAAAGCCTCGGAGGTCGACCGCGCGAGCACGCGCCTGTCCATGGCCGAAGCATATTACAATCTCGGCAAATATGATGAGGCCGAAGCCGAGATGAAAAAGGTCCTGCAGGGCGATCCTCATAACAAGATCGCCCGAAATATGTTGGAAAAAGTGGCCACCACGACATCCGACTACAATCGGGCAGCCTACGATTCCACCCGTGCCGAGCTGCTCAAGGAGGTCGATGAATCCTGGGAGTGGGCGGGTCCGGGAGCAAAGAGAAAAAGCAAGCAGCCTGCCCAGGCGGTTCCCCTGCCGGCCCCCCCGTCCCGTCCCGCAGCCGCCCCGGTTATCGAGAAAAAGGCCGCTGCCGCAGTGCCATCGCCACTCACCCCCAAGGCGCTCCCCGACGAAACCATCACCGCCGCCGAACCCTTCTCGACCTTCTCCCTGAACGTCGCCGATGTTTCTTTCAAGCTCGCTAAGCAGGCGTTGTTAGAAAAAGGCCGCTGGCCTGACGCCGCCAAGGTGCGCACCGAGGAATTTGTCAATGCCTTCAATTATGGCGACGCCGCACCGCGCCGCGGCGAACCCGTCGCCTGCGCCGTCGAGCAGTCGGCCCACCCGTTCCTCCAGCAGCGCAACCTGTTACGGGTCGGCATGAAAACCGCCTCGGTCGGACGCTCAACGCCCCTGCGGCTCACAGTTCTCCTGGATAACTCGGGGTCCATGGAGCGTGAAGACCGGGAGGCCTCGGTGTTGGCTGCGATGCAGGTGCTGGCCGCCCAGCTCGGGCCGCAGGATGTCATTTCCCTGGTCGGCTTTGCCCGCCAGCCCCGGCTTCTGGCCGATCGTATTACCGGTGACAAGGCCGGCCAGCTTGTGCGGATTGTGGCCAACACCCCGAGTGAAGGCGGCACCAACCTTGAGGAAGCGCTGCGTCTCGCCCGCACCCTGGCCCAACGACAGCACAAGGAAGGTGCGCAGGACCGGGTTGTCCTGATCACCGATGGTGTGGCCAATCTGGGCAACACGGTGCCTGAAGAACTTGCCCGCGAGATCGAAACGATGCGTCAGCAGGGCATCGCCTTTGACGCCTGTGGGGTCGGTGCCGAGGGCCTCAACGATGAAATCCTCGAAGCGCTCACCCGCAAGGGCGACGGTCGGTATTACTTCCTGAACCGGGCTGAGGATGCCGACAGCGGATTTGCCAAGCAGCTTGCCGGGGCGCTCAGTCCGGCGGCGAAAAACGTCAAGGTGCAGGTGAAGTTCAATCCCAGGCGGGTCACAAGGTACCGCCTGTTGGGATTTGAAAAACACCGTCTCAACAAAGAGGATTTCCGCAACGACAAGGTGGATGCCGCCGAGATGGCCGCCGAGGAAGCCGGCAATGCCGTCTACCAGATTCAAGTCAACCCGGAGGGCGAGGGCGAGGTTGGTGAAGTGTTTGTCCGTTTCCTTGACATGAGCACGGGCCGCATGGTCGAGCGCAGCTGGCCCCTGCCCTATGAGCCGAAGGCCAAGGCGTTTGATCAGGCAGCGCCGTCGATGCAGCTTGCCGGCACCGCCGCCATGCTGGGTGAAAAACTTCACGGCACCGATGCCGGATCCGTCCGGTTCTCCATGATCGCCAAGACCCTCGGTCAACTCCGTGGGCACTACGCGGCGGATCCCAAAGTCCAGGACCTTGTGCGGATGTGCGAGAAAGTGAAATAACAATTTACAACCCATTTACAGAACCCAACCCACGACCATGATAATTAGAACTATGAATCCGTTTAAAAATCTCTGTGTGTGTACTAAAAACGGGCTGGCCTGCCTGGCGACTCTCTTGTTGTTAGGCGGGGTGATCTCTGCCCAAGAAAGACCCGCCGCAGGAGTGCAGGCGGCCGTCGATGAGAATGGGACCGGCTCGGTTACGCTTACCGCGAAGGGTGTCTTACCCAAGCCACCCCTCTTTTTTAATGCCGCGGCAACCGCTGTGGTGGACGTCACGACCGATAAGATCACCCAGGATATCGCGCTGACCCTATCCGTACTGCAAGGTCGACCTGAACTCCTGACCCTCGGGCTCGGAGGTGCGGGGGATATTGTTTCGGTCACGGGTGATGGTCTTGCGGACTGGGCGGTGCGCACGTCCGCGGATGGGAAGAACCGCTACCTCGACCTCAAGCCGGTGCTCGTCAAGGGTCAACCTGGTCCGGCTGAGCTGAAGCTTGTTGTGCGCAGCAGCCATGACATCAAGTCCCTGCCTGCGACCACCGACCTGCTCACACTTAACCCGGGTAAGGCGGTGGGATTTACGCTCAAAATCGAGATCAAGACTGTCGGGGTTGATGCCAAGTTTACCAAAACATCGGGTATGCTTCCCCTGGAAAAAGACGGGTCGTTTTACAGTTCCGGTGCGAACTCCCTGACGCTCCAGCTGCGCCGCACCGGCGCGTCACCTGCCGCCGCCGAACTCCGCGGCGTGCGTATCACCGGCGCCGTCGATGAAAAACTCGGCAGTGCCCGATTGATGCTCACCGCGACCGCACACATCACCTCGGAAGACGGCGGCACCGTTGATTTTCTCAGTGGCCGCGCAGCGATCAGCCGTCTCGACGGCAGTGCGGATTACCAGCTTAAGCTCGCCCCCGACTCCAAGGGCGGCAGCATCTACCAGCTTGTCTTTGATCGCGCCGGGCAGTTCCCCGTGCAATTCGAAATTATCGCCCGCATCGACGACGACGGAGCCGGATGGAAGACCATCGACTTCCTCGCGCCTCAGGGCGCGGTGGTCCCGGTCCGGCTGTCCGGGCTGACGGAGAACGTCGAGTTTAACAAGACCCTGCCACTCAGGCCGCAGCGCTTCGAAGGTGCCTGGCGCGGGTTTCTGCCCGCTACCGGCCACTGTTTTCTTGCATGGAAAAAGGAACGCAAGGCCGGCGAGGGAAAACTGGCCTACACCAGCAAAGGGCTCACCGATGTTACCGTCGGCGCCGGTCTGATGCGTCAGGTCAGCTTGATCGAGCTCAAAGTCCTGCAGGGGAAGATCAACAAGATCAGCCTGACTATGGATGGCCCCGGCGAGGTGCTCGATGTCGAGGGCACCCACGTCGCCGCATGGTCGGTCGTGGCCGGACCCGCCGGCGCGCGTCTCCTCAACGTGCAACTCAGCCTGCCATTGGACAATGCCGGCGTGTTGAAAATCCGCAGCCAGCAGGCGCTCGGGACATTCCCTGTCACCGCCACCCCGCTCCGCCTGACCCCGGCGGGCGCGCTGCGTCACTCCGGCCATGTGCGCCTGAGCAATGCCGGCGCGGTCCGACTGGAAACCTCGGATGTCAGTGGGATGATGCAGCTGTCTCCCGAGCAATTCCCCAGCAAGGCACTGAAGTCGCGCCAGGTATTTGTTTTCCGCTATCCGTCCGCGAACTATTCCTGGGCGGTGCGTGCCGACCAGATACTGCCTGAGATTTCGCTGAATCAGGTGGTCGTCTATCAGCAGACGGAAAGCGACCGCATCATCCAGGCAGGAATCGAACTGGACATCCGCGAGGCTCCGCTTCGTGAGTGGGAGTTACGCATACCTGACGGCTATGCCGTGGCATCGCTCAGCGGCGCGGAAGTCGCCGATTACGTGGTGGGCACGTCCGTGGAAAAGGGCATGCGTGACATCAAGGTGTTGTTTAAAAAAGCTGTGTCGGATCGGCAGCTTGTCTCGTTGCGACTGGAGAAAAATGCGCCTGCCGCGGCCGGTGTCTGGCAGTTGCCTGCGCTCGAATTCCCCGGCACTAAATCGGTCAGGGGCCACGTCGGTGTCTCCGCTACGGCCGGGTGGCGTGTCGTTCCCGGTCAGGTGGACAAGCTGACCGAAACTCCGCTTTCCTATTTTCCGGTCAAGAACCCGGACATCCAGCAAACGTACCGGCTGCGTGAACAAGGCTGGTCGGCATCGATGAAGATCGAGGCCCGCGAGCAGAGCGTGCAGGCCGATGTTTTCCACCTTTATTCGCTGAAAGAGGGGATGGCTTACGGCTCAGTCCTGCTAAACTACTACGTCGTCGGCGCGCCGGTCAACCAGTGGGAGTTGTCCGTCCCGGAGGCATTTGGCAATGTCAGCATCGAAGGCCAGAATGTGCGTCAGTGGCGACGTGAGAAGGGTGACCAGGTGATCGTGCAGCTGGAGCAGCCGGTCAGTGGCGCAGCGACCTTGTTAGTCACTTTTGAAAATGCCATGAGCGCCCGCGGCGGCCGTCTGACCCTGGGCGAGGTTCACCCGCTTAATGTCCAGAGCGAAAGTGGTTTTATCGAGGTTGTCAGCCCGGTGCTGCTCAAGCATGAGGTCACACAAACCACTCCCGGCCTACTCAGCATCAGTGCCCAGGAGTTGCCGGCGGAGTTTCGAATGCTCACCAGCGCCCCCGCCCTTGCCGCCTGGCAGTACGCCGCCCGTCCCTTTGATCTGGAAATCGATATCGCCTGGTATGAACCGGGCAAGACACTTGAGCAGGTAGTCGACTTCGCCGAGCTCCACAGCCATGTTTCGCGTGACGGCCAGGTGATGACCGAGGCGACATTGTATGTCCGCACACGTGGCAGGCAGGCGTTGCGCATGACCCTGCCCGACGATACCCGCCTGTGGGACGCACGTGCCAATGGCCAAACCATCACGGCCCGCGCCGATGGCACCCAGTATCTCCTCCCCCTTCCCGCCGGAGATGATCCTAACAAGCCTGTCAAAGTGATCGTCCGCTACGGGGGGGTCGCTGGCAAGGAAAGCAAGGTGGCCTTGGGTGCGCCCACGCTGACCGCTCCGGTCATCATCGCGGGCTGGAAGGTGAGTGCTGAAAAAGGACGTTTGCTGGTTCCGACAGGAAGAGATGCGGGAGTGAGAACGCCGCCGCTGACACAGACGGGCTTTGAAAGCCTGCAGCATCGTGAAACGGCCCTGGTCGGGCTGGCCGTGCTGTTCCTCGGCGGTGTCTATTTTCTGCGCCGCAAAAACCCCGCCGCATGGAGTCGTATCCTCGCCATCCTCTGGTTGCTGTTCATTGTTGTGTTCTCGGTTACGCTTGCACGCGAGGTCCAGGGCGAGCGCCGCGTGAATCAACGGTTCCTCGAGATCACCGCCCAGGTCGTCAGTGCCGAATCCCCGGTCAATGTGACACTCAACAACATTGCGCCCTGGAAGCCAATGGTGTCATGGTGGGGTATGGTGGTTGCCGAGGTGGGAGGTCTTGGGTTGTAAGGAAGCCTGGTGGTCAAAAACTGGGGCCAACCCTGGCTCAGTGGACATGCCGACGCTGAGAACACCGAGGCTAGCCTCGCCAAC
>JARFRT010000247.1 GCA_029287105.1 Akkermansiaceae bacterium
TGTTTTTTTGTCTGCTTTTTTGTGGTTGTGGGTAGGGTTGGATCGGCTTTGGGGGTTGTTTTTGTTTGTTCGTGGGTGGGGGTTTACTTGTTTTTTTTTTTGGCGCTGGGGGTGCAGGTGTGCATCTGCCCGTAACTGAGATCGCCAC
Source organism: Akkermansiaceae bacterium (assembly GCA_029287105.1). Classification (GTDB taxonomy): domain Bacteria; phylum Verrucomicrobiota; class Verrucomicrobiia; order Verrucomicrobiales; family Akkermansiaceae; genus Oceaniferula. Next base: position 149 of record JARFRT010000247.1, read on the forward strand.
GCCCACACATAAAACCGCGGCCGCACGCCGTCCGCACTCCAAATCGAGCCATGACAGAGCCTGAGAACGTTTTCACGATTTATGACCGCGCTTGGTATGTGATGCAGGGGATTCGTCTATTCATCAACGTTGGACGGTTGCTTGAGATGTTCACTGACAGTTTGGATCCACTGGCGGGCGATGAGTTCGTGGCCTTGGGGTAGGGGATGCACCCCGTCCCAGATCCAATGATCGGGTTGGGTTTTCTGGCTGGCCTGGTCAAACACCTTCTGGGTCGTGATGTGCGCGGCTTGGTAGTCCGAGGCGAGCTTTTTGACAATCGCACGAAGCTTGACGCATTCGCCATGATACTGATTCCACGTCGTCGGGTTGGCCAGTCGGGCGACGGGGAGTACGAACGGGTCGAGCAGGATGATTTTCAGGTCGGGGTTGGCCTTGCGGCTGGCATCCAGAATAAAGCGGTAATCGGCCTCCCACTGCTTCAGGTCGACCTGTTGCTTGGCGCGCTCTGCCTGACCCACGTCATTGACGCCGATGAGGATGCTGAGGATGTCGGGTTTCATCTCAATCGCATCTTTTTGCCAGCGTTTCCGCAAGTTGCCAACGGTGTGTCCGCTGATGCCCCTGTTGAAGAACTCCAGGTCCGCCCGGGGGAGGTCCGTGTGGAGTCGGGCGGCAATCAGGAAGACGTAGCTGTGTCCGAGGTAATGGTTGCGATCCTTCTGGTTTCGACCCCATTTCATGTCGGTGATGGAATCGCCGATGAACAGGAGGCGTGCGCCTTTTTTGAAGGCCGGCCGATGGGGCTCGTGGGCAACGATGCCCGACGGATTTTCCGCTGCTTGGATAGCGGGGCAAGCCGATGCGATCGCCGCACAGATCAGGCTGGTTTGGATGGACCGGCGTCGACATGGGAATGACTTCATGGAATTGCTTTTTTGGGCTGCGATGCTTGCGCTGGGGTGGCATCCCCCGGTCGAGTCCGTAATTGCCGGGTGATTGACGGGGTTTCGGAAGATGGCGATCACTCTGATTTCAGGGGCACGAATTCATGCTTGATGTCCCGAGGGGAAGTCACCGTCCATAACCTGAATCCCAATGGTTTTTTATCATTATTCCTGCTGGTGACCTCGCCATTGACCAATTGGATCCCCTGGAAATCGTTAATCAGAGTTTTGTGGGTATGGCCTGCAATGACGGCCACGACTCCCGATTGCTTGTAGAGAGCCAGTAGCTCCTTGCGCTTTTCCAGGGGCAGGTTGTAGTAGTTGTCTTTTTCGTCCGGGGTTTTCAGATACAAGGGGTAGTGGGCCACGATGAATACGGGTGATGATTTCGCCTTGGCTTTTCTCAGTTCATCTTTGACAAACTGATCATGTTTTTCTGATTCCCCTACCACGGGTGCTTTCCAAAGTTGTGTATTCGTGACCGTGAATGTATAGCCCTGTCTCTTATACACATCTGACGCTGCCGACG
>JARFRT010000261.1 GCA_029287105.1 Akkermansiaceae bacterium
CCACGGTGCCGACGATTGGGCGGCATCGCTGCGTGAAAAACATGAGGTCGACTCCGCCATCATGGTGCAGGCCATCGCCGACCGCCTGGCCGAGGCCTTTGCCGAGCTGCTGCATCACCGGGCGCGGGTTGCCTGGGGGTATGAACGTCCTAACGAGTTCAACCACAACGAGCTCATCAAGGAAATCTATCAGGGCATCCGCCCGGCACCCGGCTACCCGTCCCAGCCCGACCACACCGAGAAGGAAACCCTGTTCAGACTGCTCGATGCGACCGGCACCACCGGCGTTGGCCTCACCGAATCCTGCGCCATGCACCCTGGAGCCGCCGTTTCCGGCCTCCTGTTCTCGCACCCCGACAGCAAGTACTTCGCTATCAGCGACATCCAGAAAGACCAGGTTGAGGACTACGCGGCGCGTAAGGGATGGACCCTTGAAGAAACGGAAAAATGGCTCGGCCCATGGCTCGGGTATTGAACAGGCAACCCCATCGCCCCCAGGCTATCCAGCACCGTTAACCAGAGGCTTGAGCATCAGGCCGATGAGATAGGCAATGGCGGCGGCAAGGGCGCCGACCGACAAGGTTTCCACGCCTTCTGCTATCCATGACTTCGCGACAAACCAGCTTTTCATGGTGCCCACGGTGAAGAAAGCCATCCCTGTGAGCAGGCTGGACATCCAAAACGGACTGGCCACCGTTCCCGGCACGAGGTATTCGAGGATATAGGTAATCAGGGGGATAAAGCCCACAATGATAAAGGCGAGGTAGGTGACCCCCGCCGCTTTCCACGCCGATGGATTATGCAATGGCAGGCCGTGCTCTTCGGTGATCATGGTGTCAACCCAGCGCTTCTTGTCCGAGGTAATCACGTCGACAACCTGTTCGAGCACCTCACCCTCAAAACCCTTGGCCTCAAAAATCTGACGGATCTCCTCACGCTCACCCTCCGGATGCGTTTCAATCTCTAACTCCTCATCACTCCGCGCACGCGCCCGGCTCTGAATCTCAGCACGGGTCCCCAGGAAATTCCCCGCCGCCATCGAAAAACCGTCAGCTAACAAATTGGCCAAACCCAGAATAATCACCACGCCACTGGACAAGCCCGTGGCCGCCACCGAGGCAACCACCGCAAAGGTAGTGACCGCGCCATCAATGGCACCATAGATAAAATCCCTCAGGTAACTCTGCCTCGGCGCCGCATTCAACCTCTCACGAATCGCCTCCGGGGAATGCATCAATCGTGTTTTCGCATCGACCATGCCTGAACCTAGAATAAGCGTTTTGCAATGACAATCATCAATCGAGCGCAACACGCACGTCCACGGGGGTCGATCCCGAGCTCTACGTAGGCCGATGGCTCCGCCAGACCCCGACAGCGGGCCCGCCCCTAAAACAGTTCATCACCCGGCACCGGCGGGCTTTCCTCACTGGCTGCTCCTGCATCCGCCACATCCGCACCCATGGAAAAGTGTGCCAGCGGCTTCACCAGACTCGCCGGCAGTGGAAACCTGCGCTCCTGGATTCCCGGGGCCAGCTCCGGGGAACTCTCGTACCCCATGCGCATCATCTCATACTTGGCATCCATGTTGTCAACGTAGTGCAGTGCCATCGCCTCCGGCGTGCGCGGCAAGGTCGGGGACCCCCACTCGTGGGTTCCATGGTGGCTGGCAATCAGATGAAGCAGGTGCAGGTGGACATCATCACTGGACGGTTCAAGCTCATCCCAGCCCTTGGCATGACCCCCCTCCATCATGTCGCGCCAAATCTTGTTCACCGTTTCAATGCCCAGTGGAATGTGCCCGAGCATCTCACCGTGCAAGTTGAAAGGCTGGGTGAAACCCGACTCCGGATAGCTGTTTTCCCACATCTTGCCACAGTCGTGAAACAGCACACCTGCCGTCACCAGGTCGCGGTTCAGCTTGGGATAGACCCCGCACACGGCATGGGCACATCGCATCATCTGGGCGACGTGCTCGACCAGCCCGCCACGCCGGGCGTGGTGGTTCTTCCTTGCCGCGGCACTGCGGCGGAACCGGTCACCATATTTATCCAAAAACTCCGCACACACCCGGTGTAACCTCGGGTCGGCAATACCTGCCGTCATTGCCAAAACATCCGACCAGTCACGGTCTTGCCGCCGCCGCGTCTCCGGGTCACCGGCGAGAAAGTCCGCCGCCTCCGCCTCGTTGAGCAGCCGCATATCCCACTTCGAGGAATCAATACCATACTGGTTCTGCGTCCACTCGCCGCTGAGCCGAAGCAGGGTGCCGTCGGGAAGATCATGCAAGGCACGGAATTGCGGCCTGTTCTCCCACACCTTGAGTTTCATATCACCAGTGCCATCGACCAGGGCGATCTCATAATAAGGCTTCCCGCCTTTGGTTTCGCGTTCCGCCTTACGTTCAAGCTGGGCGTCAAAGCTGGCGGCAAGAGGGTCAGTGCCTGTGCTCTGCCTGAGTTCGGAAATTGTCACATGCTTCACAAACCGGAGACTAGCCCTAGCAGGCCACGGCTCAAGCCTAGATTCCGACCATCTGGATTTCCAAGCAATTACAAAGGCAGGTCGTAGCTGCGCCCATCCGCACCTTCGAACCATTTGACATAGGCGAGATTGACCGTGCCAAAACCTCCGGGGGTGGGATAGTCTCCGGTGAAATACCAGTCGCCACATGGCCCCTTGATACAGGCCCTCAAGTTTTCAATGGTTTGGAAAACAACCTCCACGTCACCGCTCCAGCCGATGTCCTCAGGGTAGACCATCCGACTGATCTCGGCGGAGATTTCCTCATCGGTGAAGTCCGCATAAATGCGTTTCACCTGGTTCACCCGCACTTCGACAGGCTTGGCCAGCTCGGCTTTGCAGAGATCATAAACCTCACCGAGAAGACGGGTCCTGCCGGAGCATTTGATCAGGTTGACCGCCGCCTGGAAGGCGATGAATTTGCCCAATTCCGACATGTCGATGCCGTAACAATCCGGGTAGCGGATCTGGGGCGCGGTCGAACAAACGACGATTTTGCGAGGTTTCGTGCGGGCGAGGATTTTCAAGATCGACTCCTTCAGCGTGGTGCCCCGCACAATCGAGTCGTCCAACACGACCAGGGTATCACCCTCTTTGACCAAGCCATAGGTGATGTCATAGACGTGGGATACGAGTTGCGCCCGACCTTTTTCCTGGGAGATGAAGGTGCGCATCTTGATGTCCTTATGCACCGCCTTCTCGCCACGCGGCCAGTTGCGCATGATCAGGTCATCAAGTATCTGCTCAGTGAGAACCCCTTTCTCACAGGCATCCATGATCTCAGCCCGGACCTGCTGACGGCGGAGCAATCGCAACCCGTCCAAAAACCCATAATACGCTGTCTCGGCCGTGTTAGGAATAAAGGAGAAAACCGATTTGTCAAAATCGCCGCCTATTGCCCCATAGACCTGATCGACCAAGGCGGCCCCCATCGCCTTACGCTCGCGGTAAATCGACGGGTCATTGCCCCGGGAAAAATAGATACGCTCGAAGGAACATGGGCTCAGCGGCCGGTCGTCATGAAACCGCTGACTGCTCTGGCTGCCGTCGCGCCGGACAATCGTCGCCGTCCCCGGCTCCACTTCGCTGACCTCATCCTTCGATGCCTCAAACACCGTCATCAACGGCACCCTCTCGGAGGCGAAAGCAATCACTTCATCGTCCTGGTAAACATGGCACGGCCGGATACCGCGTGGATCGCGCATCACAAACAAATCCCCATTGCCGACCACGCCACTGATCGCGTAGCCACCATCCCAAGGCTCGGCGGCATCATGAAGGATTGTCGGCAAATCAATCTGGTCGGAGATCATCGCGGGAATCGCACGCCCGTCCACCCCCTGGTCGCGCAGTTGGTGATAGAGGTCCGTGTGATGTTCGTCCATGTGGAAGCCGATCTCCTCGAGCACCGTCTGGGTGTCCGTCCCAAACACCGGGTGCTGACCACGGTCAATCAGGTTTTTATTCAACTCCCCGGTGTTGGTCATGTTGAAATTCCCCATCACCATCAGGGTGCGCGTCGGCCAGTTGCTCCGGCGCAAATACGGGTGGCACGAACCGGAATCAAACTCTCCCGATGTGCCATAACGCAGGTGCCCGACCAGCACCTCCCCTCCAAAATCAAACTTCCGCTTCACCGATTCCGGATCCTCCGGGTCGAGGACCCCCTTGCGGGCCATCTTGTTAAAACTCTTCAACTCCTTGCTGAAAACCGACGCCATGGAATCCTTTGCCGCGTCCCTGCGGCGGAAGATATAAGGCTGCCCGAGTGGCATGTCCAGTTTCACACAGCCAATGCCTATGCCGTCCTGGCCACGGTTGTGCTGCTTCTCCATCAACAGGAAAAGCTTGTTCAAGCCCCAGAGTGCCGTGCCGTATTTATCTTTGTAATAGGAAAGGGGCTTACGCAGACGCACAACGGCAATCCCGCATTCGTGTTTGATAGGATCGCTCATTGCGGTGACTGAATTGGTATTCGATGCTTAGAACTTAAAACTTATCCCTCCATCGTCACCCGCACCCCATGGGTGTCGGTAATCGTGCCGATCCTCACGCCGCCCGGCCCCGCCTGCATGATCTTGTCCGCATCATCGGGTGACACAATCACCACCCAGCCAAAGCCCATGTTGAAGGTGTTGAATTTGTCGGCCGCGTCCACATACTGGATCAGCTTCTGCATCGCCGGGTTCTCCCAGTTCGGGATCACGACATCAGCACCATGGTTCGGCAGCAGACGCTCAAGGTTTTCAGGAAGCCCGCCACCCGTAATGTGCGCCATCGCCCGAGGCTTCACGCCCGCGGCTTTGATATCATTGACAACGTCATGATACAGCCGGGTCGGGGCAAGCAAACTGACGATTTCCTCCGTGGTAAAATCATCCCCGTGCTCAGCCAATACGCGCCGGACCAGGCTGAAGCCATTGGCATGCGGTCCGTCGGAACCGTAGCCGATCAACACATCACCTGTGGCAATCTGCGTCGGGTCGATCAAATCAGGCTTTTCACAGCAGCCGATACAAAACCCGGATAGCTCGACCACATCCTCAGGGACGATTCCGGGCATTTCGGCCGTTTCCCCGCCTGCCAGAATACATCCGCAATCTTCAAGATAGTCACACATGCCGGCGATCAGGCGGGTGATGAGCGGCTTATCCAACGCTGAAATGCCGATATAATCGAGGAACATCAGCGGATCACCGCCTGTTGTCAGGATGTCATTCACACTCATCGCCACCAGGTCCTTGCCCGCGGCTTCAAGCTGGTCATGCTCCAATAAGAGCTCGAGCTTGGTTCCGACACCGTCACAGCCGGTGACAATCACGGGTTGTTCATAATCGCACAGATCAAATGCTGCGGCGAATAGACCAAAGGCACCATAGAGCTGCCTTTGATTCTGCGTCCTGCGGACATGAGCGCCAATATCCCCAACGAGGGCTGCAGCTTCTCTAGTATCCACCCCCGATTCCTTATAGGTAAGTTTGCCCGACATATTCAGTAGCACGGTAGCTCGTGAGACGGTTTTGTAGCAGCCCATGTGACGGTGGCAATGGTTTATTTCACCGACGGCATCCCCCGGGGCATAAAAATAGGATTCCCGCACAGCCCAAGCCCCCGTTTGACGGTTGATAAGGACGGGTATCAGACCACTGAAAGAGTCGGATTTTCAACCGCATGACTGGCCAAAATGATGTTATTGCCATCCTGTAAGCCATCAGCCCGGGGAAGGTTCCCGACGAACCATCCATTCGCTAGCCCCTGCCTAAGCCACATCCATCACCCGCACCTTTTCCCAGCCGTCTTTGAATGCATTCACAAAAACTCCGTGCTCCGGGTGATCCTGATACAGGTTGTGCAGTTCCAGGGTGTCAAACTTCAACGACAGCGCATAATCAAAACTCTTGTCAGTCACCGGCCGCTCAGGAGTCTGCGCCGACTTTCCCCACAGCCCGTCAGAGATCACATCGATTTTGAGTAATTCCGTCATCCCCTGCTCAAACGCGGCCATGTCCGCCTCATTTTTTTTTCCTTCCTTCAACCAGAAATACACGTGATGTTCCATGCCCGCACTCTCCCTCCCCATCACCCACCTTGCCAAGCCTGAAAAATTAAAAATCCCATGAACCGTTCCATCCTCGCACTCGCAGCCTGCTTCTCGATGCTCACCCCGCTGGCCTTCAGTCAGCCTAACATCATTTTCATCCTCGCCGACGACATGGGCGTCGGTGACGTCTCCCACACAACGGGAAAAGCCGCCACCCCCAGCCTGGACCAACTCGCCAAGCAGGGGATGCGCTTCACCCATGCCCACACATCGTCGTCGGTTTGCTCGCCCACCCGCTACGGCATCATGACCGGCCGCTACAACTGGCGCTCATGGCTGAAAAAAACCGTGATCTGGTCGCCCGACAAACGGGGGCCGATGATCAAGCCCAACCGACTCACCGTGCCCGCATTCCTGAAAAAACATGGCTACCACACCGCCCTCGTCGGCAAGTGGCACCTCGGCCTGAAGTGGAGCTACCTCGACCAAGCACGCACCCCGGAGCATCCCGGAAAACACAGGAAACACGGCTCAGGTTGGAACATCGATTATTCGAAAAAAGTCGGCGGAGGCCCGACCGCACTCGGCTTCGACCAGTCGTTCTTCATCGCGGGCTCGCTCGATATGGCACCCTATGTTTACCTCAAAAACGACCAGGCCATCTCCATTCCCACCCACGTCAAGGCCTTCAGCCGCGCCGGTGCCGCTGCCGCGGACTTTGAAGCATCGGAGTGCCTCCGCGACTTCGCCCGCGAGTCCGTCAACTACATCAACGCACGCGCCAAAACCCAACAACCCTTCTTCCTCTACCTGCCGCTCACCAGCCCCCACACACCCATCGTTCCCTCGGAAGCATGGCAGGGCAAATCCCCCATCGGAAAATACGGCGACTTCATCATGGAGACCGACTGGGTCGCCGGCCAGGTTCTCAAGGCACTCGATGCTAACAAGATTGCCGATAACACCCTGGTCATCTTCACCACCGACAACGGCTGCTCACCCGCCGCGGGAATCCCCAAGCTCGTACAGCAGGGGCACAAACCCAACATGGACCTGCGGGGCCACAAGGCGGACATCTACGAAGGTGGCCACAACGTCCCCTTCATCGTCCGCTGGCCGGGCAAGACCGAGGCAGGCTCGACCTCTGCCCGGATCATCTGCACCACCGACTTCTTTGCCACCGCCGCCGACGTCATCGAAAAAGGCACCAGCATCCCCGCCACCGCCGCCGAGGATTCGTTCTCGTTTCTGCCCACGCTGATGGGACAGGACCAAAAGGCCCGCCCATTCACCATCCACCACTCGATCAACGGCTCCTTTGCCATCCGCCAAGGCAAATGGAAACTCTGCATGTGCCCGGGCTCCGGCGGCTGGTCAGACCCCAAACCCAACAAAGCATGGAAAGATAACACCCGGCTTCCCATCCAACTCTTCGACCTCCACGCCGACCCCGCCGAACAAACCAACTTGGCTGCGGACAACCCGGAGCTGGTCAACACCCTCATCAAGGCACTCAACGCCGCCATTAGCGAGGGCCGCACCACCCCTGGCCCGGAACAGAGTAACGACACCCCGGTGCCGGCATTCCATCCCGAACTTCTCAAGAAATACCCCCAGGCTTCCCGCTAACTCGCCTCTTGACTTTCCAGGCCGAATTCCCGAACCTCAATCGTCATGGATTCCAGAAAAATCAAACTTATCGCCGCAAGCATCATTGTCATTCTTCTGGCGATTGTCATTTTTCAGAACTCCGCCGACATCAAGGTCAAGATCCTCATGGCCAGCATCGAGATGCCTCTGGCCTTGCTGCTTTTTCTAACATTCGCCATCGGGACCGCCGCCGGTTGGGTCATCACCCTGACACGATCCAAAACGTCAAAAAGCAAATCCGGGGACAACTCGGAAGCATGACCCGGGCGCCTGTGTCAGCGCCCATTCGAGATCAACCGATCCGGTTGACCCAGCCTTCCAGGAACCCGATCGGTCAGCTCATCACCGCATTCACTTGTCACTTCAATCCAACACGCCAACCTAACACTTCAACCTATGAGCAACAATCCATCCAGCCAACGAGCCTATACGTTGTTCATCAGCCTGGTCGCCGTCATCGGCGGCTTCTTATTTGGTTTCGATAGCGGCGTCATCAACGGCACCGTCAAGGGCCTGCAAACCGCATTCAACTCCGATAGTGCAGGCACCGGCTTTAACGTGGCATCCATGCTGCTGGGCTGCGCCGTCGGCGCCTTTTTCGCCGGCCGGCTGGCTGATGTGTTCGGTCGCCGGACCTGCCTCATCATTGCCGCCGTCTTTTTCAGCGTCAGCGCCTGGGGGTCAGGTGTCGCCACGGACTCGTTCGAATTCATCATCTACCGCGTCCTCGGCGGGCTGGCCGTGGGTGCCGCCAGCGTCATGGCTCCGGCATACATCAGTGAGATCGCCCCCGCAAAGTACCGGGGCACACTCTCATCCATCCAACAGATTGCCATCATCTCCGGTCTCTTTGTCGCATTCCTGAGCAACTACCTGATCGCCGGAAGCGCAGGTGCCACCACCGCAACATTCTGGCTCGGCTACGCCGCCTGGCGCTGGATGTTCTGGGTCGAACTCATCCCCGCCGTCACCTTCTTTTTTGCCCTGCTCTTCATCCCGGAAAGCCCCCGCTTCCTTGTGGCCGCCGGCAAAAAGGCCAAGGCGATCGCCATCCTCACCCGACTCTGCGGCGAGGACGAGGCGAAGTCGACCGTCGCAGAGATCGACGCCTCCCTGGCCAAGGACCACCACCGGCCCCGGTTTTCCGATCTCATCGATCAAAAGAAAGGCGGTATCCGCGGCATCGTCTGGCTCGGCATCGGGCTGGCATCCCTGCAACAACTTGTCGGCATCAACGTCGTCTTCTACTACGGCGCCGTGCTCTGGCAGGCCGCCGGGTTCACCGAGTCCGACGCCCTGCAAATCAACGTACTCAGTGGTGCCCTCAGCATCGCAGCCTGCGTGTTTGCCACACTCAAGATCGATAAAATCGGACGCAAGCCTCTTCTCCTTTGGGGCTCGGTCGGCATGGCCATCACCCTGGCTGTGATGGCGGTCGTATTTGCCATGGCTTTCACCAACGCTGACGGCGACCTCGACCTGAAAGGCAATTCCGGCGTGATCGCGCTGGTCGCAGCCAACCTCTATGTCATCTGCTTCAACTTCTCCTGGGGTCCGGTCATGTGGGTGATGCTCGGGGAGATGTTCCCGAACCAGATCCGCGGAACCGGCCTCGCCGTCAGCGGAATGTCCCAGTGGAGCGTCAACTTTGTCGTCACCATGACCTTCCCGATGCTCCTGGCCAGTATCGGCCTCGGCGGCGCCTACGGAATCTACGCATTCTGCGCCGCCCTTTCGATTGTCTTCGTACTCAAGTTCGTACACGAAACCAAAGGCATCGAACTCGAACACATGAAGGGGTGACCCTACACCCCGACCCAGTATTTCCCGAACCCGATCACCAATGGCATGGTGAGCAGGCTCGCGATCGTCGTCACCACCGCCATCTGGATCGCGATATCGGTCCTCCCACCATAGTGCCGTGAAAGAACGATGGGAAACATCGCGGATGGCAAGGCGGCCTGCACCACGAGCACCTGCTTCAACTCGACCGCCAACGGCAGGAATTTGGCGGCCAGCAAAAACAGCACCGGAATCAAGGCAAGACGGACAATGATGCCACCCAACCCGATCTTCCAATCAAACTTCACCTTGCCGGCAAGGTCGTAAATGGTTGTCCCGACCAACAGCAGGCAAATCGGAACGGCACACACACCCAACATTGAGAACACCCTGTGTAATACATCGGGAACCAGGTGGTCTGTACGCGTTTGCAGTAAAATCAACCCAACAACCACCGCGATGATCGGCCCCCTCAAAAAGACCCGAGCAGACGGCCTGGTAACACCGGATAACAACATCAATCCAATCGTCCACATCGCCGTCTCCACTCCCAGGTTGTGGGTGAACAACACCGCCATGACCTCATCATCATTGAAGAGATAGGCCACCAGGGGAATCGCGATAAAGCCATAATTCTGCAAGCCGCCGGAGACCGCAAATGTCCTCCTGCCACTGCCGACTTTCAAGCCGATCATTGGCGCCAGAAAATACGCCATGGCCGTCCCCGCGAGGATCAGCCCGAATCCCACCCCGGCCGAGGATAACACCACACCCGCATCGCGCAGAATCTCGGCCCCCAGCATCTTGTCCAGGATAAGACAGGGGAAAAACAGATGCACCGCCGTCGACATCACCCCCTTGTCCATTTCCGGTGTCAATGCCCCGGTCCGCCGAAGCAGCGGCCCCAAGGCCACAACGATATAAACCGGCAATGCTGCCTGCAGAACCAACAAACTCTCGTGCATGGCGCCAACTAGACACATTCCCAGCCATTATTCAAAACTTAACACCGACCCGTCACAAACT
>JARFRT010000311.1 GCA_029287105.1 Akkermansiaceae bacterium
GCATAGCCGAAGCTTGAGCCGCCGTCTTGTCAGCCAGATTACCCACCATGAAACCAGCATCCTCAGGCGGCCAGGCACGCCCCCCTGGAAATATTTGTTCCATCCGGAACTCCCTGCGCGCGGGGAAACTCTCCGGGTCATCGACCAACCCCGCAATACCACTCCATTCCAAATCCGTCAGAAGACGGTACCCGACATCCTCCGAGATTCGCTCCTGGCCACGTTCACGCTCTGTCAGCCAGATGCAGAACGCCTCGGCATCATCACGGGACACCTGGAGCACCGGATGGTCCGGCCCTTGCTCAAAGCCGGGGGAATCGGGCCCCCTGGCCTTCGCCTGTTTGACATACTCTTGGTAATCCGACACGCGGGTTTCCCATGCGGATACCAGCAGATCATCATTCACCGGCACAAAATGCATACCCAGGCTATTCTCCCAATTTTTACCGAAGACCACGCTGTTATCCCGCTGCAGGTTGACCCGCACTTTTTCCTTAGCCCGCTCCTTAAGGTCCAACGAGCGGGTGTTGCGCCGGTATCCCTCCAGGGTCAGGCTGAGTTCGATCGATCCCGGTTTGACACGCCCCAGGTAGAGAGGCGTTGTCCCCTTGTACTCACCATCGATCTGCACCATCGCACCACCGGGATTACTATGAATCTCGAGGTTGGCGAACGGGATGTTCCTGACCAGGCTCTGGAAAGGCAACAACTTCGCCTTCTTCACCTTTGCCGTCATCTTCGCCGAACTGAACCCTTGCGCCAACAGGGGGGCAATATGCTGCACTTCGTTCAAATAACCCTCGGACAGCGCCACCTCGCTCTGCCATGCGCAGTACGCCTCCGCCTGCTCAGGCGTCACACACACAATCAAGCGCTTTGCCCCACTCTCGCTGTGCTCAATGAATTCGGCAGGGAACTTTTTTCCTAACGACCTTTCATACCGCTCCCATTGGTACTTCCTCACATAGCCCGCACTGACGTGATACTCGTTCACCGGCTGATAATGGGTTCCAAAATTATCCACCCACTCCTGTCCGATGACAGGGGGTGAGTAAATAGCCATCACCTGCTCCACAATCTCGGTTTCGTTAGCCTTATCAACCCCCTCCATACGCTCGGTCCGATACCCTTCAAGCCGGAACTCGAATTCATAATGAGCGCCCGCCTCCATACTGATATTTTTCAAGGGGGTGATATCAAGGAAATTACCGTCGCGATCATACACCTCCGCGCCCTCGGGGTCACTGAGCACCTTGACAAATCCGTACTGCGTCTCGATGACCAGCGGCTTGGTATTTGCCGGGTCCGCCAGCATCTTCTGCCACGGCAGAAAATCCCGAAACCCCCATGACAGTAGACCTAAAAATGCCATCATGGCGAGTGAGGCCGTCACGAGGCTGCGGCGCCGCCGCTTCACGCGCCGCCCCCGCTGCAAGCGCCTCAAGGCATCGGCCAACTCACCTGCGGTCCTAATCGTCCTTTTCGACGCCCGTGGCTCACAGATATCACAAATCACATGATTCAGTCTGAGCCAGCGTTTTTTTTGGGCCTCGTCGGGAAGTTCGTCAGGAAGTTCAGGGAACTCCATCCGGTCCTTTCCGGTCGCCATCTCATAGAGGACCTTCCCCAGACCATACACATCCGCTTGCGCAGAGCCAGGCCCCTCCGGGGGGACAAACCCCTCGGTCCCGACAAATGTCCTCTGCCCCCGGGTCGCTACCAGACCGATATCAGCGAGCTTCGCCTTACCATCCACAAAGATAATGTTAGACGGCTTGATGTCGCGGTGCGCGAGTCCTTTGCCATGGAGGTTTTCAAGTGCCTCGGCGAGGCGAAGCCCGACATCGATGACAATGTCGGTATCGATCGGTTTAGCCGCGGCCTTTTTTAAATCCGTCCGTAGATTGCGAGGTTCATACTCGACCGGGTTGATGTCCTCGCCCGAGTTGATGTCCTCGCCAAGCTCCATGACGTAGTAGTAGAACTCCCCTTCGTCCTTGTCCTTGCTGCGGCCAACATGGAGAATATTGACCAGACCCGGATGGTCTCGGGAAATTGGCTCATACTTGAGAATACCCTCGAATTCGCGCTCAAATCCACGCTCGTCCTCGAAGTCCTCACGCCGGACTAACTTGACGGCGCGCATCGCCCCGGTGACGCCGCGGGCCAACCACACCTCGCCATACGAGCCGCCGCCGATTTTACGCAGCACCTCATGATCCGGAATGACCGGCTCTGGTCGCGTCCTACCCCGCATCTTCCTCTAGTTTTGCCAATTCCTTCTTTAAGATTTTGCCAACCCGGTGTTTTGCCAGATACACCTGCGACATGCTGACCCCTAGACGAGTCTGCACCTTGGCCGCATCCCACTCACGGATAACATAGCAGTCAAATATCTGGTACTGCTTCGGTGACACCTGTGATTTCACGCGCGCCAACGCTGCATCGGCAAGGTTGTTCTTCCACTCGATGTCCCAAAGACGCTCCAGCGCGCCACTCTGCGGATCCTCGACACGCTCAATCATGGACGTCTTGCGCCCTTCATCGTCCCACTCGACCACGCTCATGGCCGTGTCTTTCTTGCGCTTGCGAAACTGGTCGTTAATCCGCCAGCGGGTCATATTCATCAGCCACGATTTGAATGAGCCTTTCTCAGGGTCATACATCTTCTTTTTACTTTGCTTGGCAATCGAGAGGATCGTCTCCTGCACCACGTCAAATGCTTCGTCAGAGCGCAGCCCGGCTTTCAAGCCAACAGCATAGATCAGCTTCCAATATGTTTTGTAAAAATCATCCCATGTCCGCTGGTCCTCCCAGTTGTCCAGTTTTGCAATCAGGCTCTTACGCGTATGCGCATACCCCGATTCAAGCTTCGTGTCCTCCTTCGCTTTGTCTGCCATTGTGCTTTTTCTATACCATAGCTTTGCCTTCAAGCCACCAGCAATTATTGCAACAAGCAATGATTTTGTCGTTTTTTGCCAATTATCAAGGAAAGCGAAGCTTGCGAAAAGCCATTTACAAAATCCATGAACAGACCCTAGTATCAGTGGAATTTTTCAGCAAATCATCCGATTTCCTTATTAATCTGTAATTTGCTGACGACTTCCCCCCCCTTACACCCTTACCCACCACCCTTATTCCCCCAAATACCATGAATTCCGCCGAATCCATCAACCCCGCTGAACAAGTCGAGCGCATCCGGGAGATCCTCATCGGACGCGACATCGAACTTGTTAACGGCCGCATCCAACAACTCGAATCACGGGTCCAGAACCAGTCGAGCGACGTGAGCCGCGAAGTGAGCGAACAACTGCAAAGAGTCGAAAATCAACAGAAGGCCTCACATCAGAACCTCCAGTCGATTACCGCACACATCCGCCAGCAACTGCAGCAGGAGGCCGCAACCCGCGGTCAACAGATCAACGACCTGGCGTCCAAGATAGATGCCGCCGCCACCCGCATCGACCATGCATCGCAGCAACTTCTCAACGTTGAGACGGGTCGCGACCAGAATATCTCCAAACAAATCGAAGGACTCAGCTCGGAGATGGCATCGCGGATCGATGCGCACTCACGCCAAATCATGGAGCACATGCACCGTGAGATCCAGCAGTGGAAAAATCGGATGGACGGGCAAATCTCCAGCCTGGCGGAAGACAAGCTTGATCGCCAAGAGCTCACTACCCGGCTGGCCCGCATTGCGAGTGCTGCCATGGGCGACGCCGTGCCGCCGAGCATGCCCCCGACGTCAAACCATCCCAATTTGAGTAGTTTGGACGTTTTTGCCATGCCATCGGACGACTACACGACCTGATTTCCTCCTGTCCGATCACCCTTAAGACGCCCCCGTGTCGATTAAGTCCATCAGTCCAATCCCTATCCAAGGTTCCGCCGCGGAAACTGCCCCGGCCGATCATTCCTTGGATTACGCAGCGGCCCCCAAGCTCTCCACCTTGAGACAAGGGTGGAATGCGAAATTCCAGGATGTCCCCGCATTTCCCGTGGCCGATGCTGCAGCGAGGACGACTGCAGCGCCCGCGGCCACCGGAGCCGCGGCCAAACCCCGACTGCCCGAACTGCCGGCACTCGGAGCCATGGCCAGCCAAGCAGTGCTCGCCATGGAAGGCCATGCCGAGCTTTTTGGCCCGGAACCCGGTCAAGAAGCCAAGTTCCCCGCCCCATCCGAAAAAGGCCTTCTGACCACCGACGAACCCCTGTTCGGGCCGGACCCGAAACTCGCCCAGCGCACGCCGCCCCCGAACATCCCGGAAATCCCCGTGCCCAGTGCCGTTGGCCCGGGCCCCGGCACACCCCGGAAGCAGGAAAAGGAAACCCTGTCCGCCATGCCCAGCATCAAGGCGCCCGATGTTGCCATCCCGCTCGCCAGGGACCGGTTCACGCCGCCGACTGAGCCCGTTGCCGAGCAACCCGCGACGCCAGCGACTCCCGTGCCCCCGGTCGCGAAGACAGCAGCAGCAGCCACCCAGTCCGCCGAGGCGGCGGAAAACCCGGCCCCACCGCGTACGCCTGAATACACCGATGACGATCTGCGCGATGCCCTGCATCCGATCATTGCGCCCTGCGTGGACAAATTTCTCTACACGCCAACCCACGGGATCCACACCTACCTCGAGCCGATGCTACGCAGCACCGTGCGCCGTGCCATTGCCGAGCAAATGGAGGATGCCAGCCCGTTCCGCGAGGTTTCGGGCTGGGACAAGTTGGCTTGGAAAATGCGTGCCCTCGTCGGCAGCCGCACGTATGAAGACATCGTATTCGACCACACCAAGCGCTACCAGGTCGAGGAGGTTTTCCTGCTCCGTCCCCTGACCCGCTCGCTGATTTCCTACGCCAGCCATAACCCCTCACGCCACGCGAACCCGTCCAAAGTCCAGGGAATCGTCAAAGCCATCGCGGCCAAGACCAGCGACAAAAAAACCGAGGGTGAAAGCTGCACCAAGTGGGAAGGTTCGCGCAATCTGATGATCCGTCGGGGTGAGCACTCAATCCTCGCCGCCATCGTCCACGGCCCGTCCAATGCCATTCTCCGTGCGGATCTCGACTACGCCCTACGTCAGGCCGAGGAACGGTTTGGAAAAACCCTTGAAGAGGAGAGCGACATCCACTTGCAGATCCTCCAACCCCTCCTCGAAGGCTGCCTCCTGATCCAGGCACCAGCCATTCCCCATTAACGTGGAAATATCGGTATTTGTGACCGGATCGGGCACCTACGCTTGATCACCCTGGAAAATACTCCCCACCATTAATCTTTACACAAGCGGATTAAGCATCTACGTCCGCTGCATGTCTTTTGCCGATCTCGGGCTCTCCGAAGCCGTTCTCACCGCCGTTGCCGAATCAGGCTACGAAAACCCCACGCCAATTCAAGCCAAGGCGATCCCCCTCATCCTTGAGGGTAAGGACGTCATTGGCGCATCCCAGACGGGCACCGGCAAAACCGCCGCTTTCGCCCTCCCCTCACTTTCCAAGATCAAGGCACTGGGAAAACCCCAGATCCTTGTCCTGGAACCCACCCGCGAACTCGCCCACCAGGTCGCCGAACAATTCGAACACTACGGCAAACACACCGGCTGTAAAGTCGCCCTGATCTACGGCGGCATGGGATACGGAACACAGGACGAACAAATGGCCGTCGCCGATATCGTTGTCGCCACACCCGGCCGACTCGTCGACCACTTCTACCGCGGCACCATGCGCTTCGGAAATATCGAAATCCTCATCCTCGATGAAGTCGACCGCATGCTCGACATGGGCTTCCTCCCGATCGTACGCAAAATCGTCGGCCTCTGCCCGTGGAACACGGACGAATCATCACGCCAGACGCTCTTTTTCTCCGCCACCATGCCCCTGGCCATCCAAGGCTTCGCGCAATGGTGCCTGCACAATCCGGAATCCGTTGAAATCGCACGCGCCGCCGTGCCGGACACCGTCAACCACGCGTTCTACCCGGTCTCCATGGACCAGCGTGATGAACTCCTGCTCGCCCTGTTGGAAAAAACCGAATTCCACTCGGTGATGATTTTCACCCGCACCCGCAAGGAGGCCGACACCCTGACCGGCCTGATCAAAGGCACCGGTCACGATGAAGTGGTTGCCATGCACTCGGACGTCAAACAGTCCGACCGCCTGAAAGCCCTCGCAGGGTTCAAGGACGGCACCTACAACATCCTCGTCGCCACCGACGTCGCCGCACGCGGCATCGATATCTCGACCGTCACCCACGTCATCAATTACCGTGTGCCGGAAAACGCGGAAGACTACGTCCACCGCATCGGCCGCACCGGCCGCGCCGAAACCGAGGGTGACGCCTTTACCATCCTTACCGCCGACGAAATCGACTTCGCCACATCGGTCGAAAACTTCGTGGGCAAGAAAATCGAGCGCCGCAAGCTCGAGGGCTTCACCTACACCTACACCGCGCTGCTCGATGAGTCCCCCGGAAAGTCGGTGCGCAAGAAACGCCGACCCGCGCCACGCCGGCGCAGGAAATAGCCGGGGGTCAATACCCACCCCGGCGATTTGCTGATTCGGTGATTCCGTCACCCGGCAATTCAGTTATCCTGTGGCCATGAAAGTGATCGCCATCGACCCCGCCATTCGCAACACCGGCTACGCTGTGTTAGAAGGCGATCATCGCGAGCAGAAAGTCCGTGACTACGGCGTCATCACCATTCCCGCCAAAATCCCGCAGTCGGGTGCGTTGGCCGCGATTCACACCGGTATCGCCAACCTCATCAAAAAATGGCAGCCCGATGAGGCCGCCGTGGAAGGGATCATTTACGTCCAGTCCCACCGCACCGCCATCACCATGGGCGCCGCCCGCGCCGCCAGCCTGATCGCCGCCGCCGAAACCGGTATCAAAATT
Organism: Akkermansiaceae bacterium; assembly: GCA_029287105.1. Lineage (GTDB taxonomy): Bacteria > Verrucomicrobiota > Verrucomicrobiia > Verrucomicrobiales > Akkermansiaceae > Oceaniferula. Next base: position 6,887 of record JARFRT010000311.1, read on the forward strand.
TTTGAATACGCGCCGCGCAAGGTGAAGCAGGTCGTCACCGGCAACGGGTCGGCCGACAAACAACAGGTCGCCTTCATGGTCCGCGCCCTGCTCGGTCTCGCCGAAACCCCACCCCACGATGCGGCCGACGCGCTCGCCATCGCCATCGCCCACCTCACCGCCAGCGACCCGCTCAAGGCTGCGATCCTGAAACGGACTGAAGTTTAGAAGTTTAGAAGTTTAGAAGTCGGGAAGTCGGGGATCTATCTGACAAGATGGCTGGAAAGATGGCGGGGGTTCTGTATGGTCGGTTGCATCATGAGTAAGAAATACAAGATTGCAGGGATAAATTTCGACCACATGCACATGGGTGATTTGCTCCGGATGGTCCACGACCATCCCGATGCTGATATTGTGGGGATCTGTGATGAGGATCCGGCGCGTATGCAGGATGCCATGCAAAACTTCTCCATTTCCCCCGACCGCGTGTTTACCGACTACAACGCCTGTATTGCACAGACGCAACCGGACATCGTCATCCTCTGTCCGGCCACGGCGGGACATGCGGAGTGGACCGAAAAAATTGCCCCGTTAGGAACCCATATCCTGATGGAAAAACCCTTTGCCGCATCCGTAGCTGATGCCGACCGCATGATCAAAGCCATGGAACAGAGCGGTAACCGACTGATGATTAACTGGCCGTTGCGCTGGGTTGCCGCTCATGTCACCGCCTACCGTATGCTTAATGAAGGCGTCATCGGTGATTTGCTGAACATCCATTACTACGATGGCAACCGCGGACCACTGCGTCACGGCGCCGACAAGGTGGAAAACGACCCCGGCCCGAAGTCAGAGAGCTGGTTTTACCAAAAAGCCTCCGGCGGTGGGTCTCTGCTCGACTATCTCGGCTACGGCACCACGCTGGGCACGTGGTACTTCCATGGCAAAAAACCCGTGGAAATGACCTGTGTCACCGATGAACCGGAAGGACTTGAGGTTGAGGAGCACAGCATCACCGTCGCCCGCTATGATACCGGCCTGGCCAAGTTTGAAACCCAATGGGGGACATTCACCGACCCCTGGATCCATCAGCCCCAACCCAAGTGCGGATTCATCCTCAAGGGCAGCCAAGGCACCATCAGCAGCTACGATTACGAGCCGAGCATTCGTGTGCAAACCGAGGACTGCCCCGAGGGCAAGGACATCCCGGCCGACACACTCGCCCCCCCCTTTTGTAATCCGATTCAATACTTCATCCATTGCCTCAACGAAAACATTCCGTTTGAAGGCCCCCTGTCGCTGGACACAGCCCGAATCGGACAGCAGATGGTCGATACCGCCGTCGCCAGCGCCGCCCAAAAAAGAACCCTGCCGCTGGTGGAGGCATGAGCAACCCGAAGGTTTTAAACCTTCTAAGTTTTAAACTCCAAATACCAAGGGGGATAAGGTCCAAATACCAAACTCCAAATACCAAACAAGAAAGACAGGCTTCGCCTGAAAATACTTGCGTGTATTCCGTGCCTTCCGTGGTTCCAAAATGAAGTAGCAACCCCTGTCTCTTATACACATCTCC